>SKLC01000172.1 GCA_007123425.1 Nitriliruptoraceae bacterium | reverse complement strand
CGGGCCCGAGGCGCGCGAGCACGGGCACCAGTCGCCTCTCGGTGGCCACGGCCACCTCCTCGAGCTCCGCCGCCGCCGTGCGTGCCTGGGCCGCCTGCGCCCGCAGGACCGACACGCCCGGCCCCGCCACCGCTCCGATCCCGTCGACCATGTCCATCTCCGCCGATCGCGTGGGGGCATCCTGCCGGGGCGATCGCGTCTGGCGAGCAGGGATCCCTCGCGGCCGGTGGACAGGGCGCACGGCTCTGGCTGGTGGGCGCGATCAGGGCTCGAGATCGGTGACGGCGGCGGCGAGCAGCCCGATGCTGTTGGTCGCCCAGTGCGCCAGCACGGGACCGAGCAGGCTGCCGGATCCCAGGCGGAGCAGGCAGAACAGCACCCCGGCCACCGTGGTCACGGCGACGGCGCCAGCGATGGTCGCCAGCCCCTGCGGGCTGAGCACCTCGACCTGGTTGAGCTGCAGGGTCACGATCGTCGGCGCGACGTGCCACAGCCCGAACACGACGCTGGAGGCCAGCACGGCCCGGGCGGGTGAGGTGTGCTGCAGCAGCAGCCCGAGCAGCGCGCCCCGGAACACCAGCTCCTCGAAGAGGGCGGTCCCCACGGGGATCCGCCACAGCGCGTGCCAGGCCAGCTCCGGGGCCGGAAGATCAGCGCGCTCGTCCGACAGGAGCGCCCCCACGCCCGGCAGGTGGTCGGCGAGCAGGGCTCCCACGGTCACGCTGACCGCCACCACCAGCATCGCCACGGCCCCCCACCGAAGCCCCGTGCGGAGCTGCGCGGGATCCAGGCCCAGGGTCGCCCAGGTGGCCCCCGCCCGGCGCAGCAGGAGCACGACGAGCAGCCCGAGCACCACGTTGCGGGTGACGTACAGGGTCTCGCCGACGAGCAGGTTGCCGACCAGGCTCCAGGCCAGCAGGGCGATGGCCAGCGCGATCGAGAGGGTCATCGCGCGCACCGTAGTCCACGCGGCGGCGGGCCCCGGGTGGGCCGGGACCCGCCGCGCGGCGACGGTCGGCCGGTCAGCCGGTCGCCTCGGTCTCCGCATCCGCGTCGCCGTCCGCGTCGCCGTCCGTGTCCGCGTCGGCATCCGTGCCTGCGTCGGCATCCGCGTCCGCGTCGGCATCCGCGTCCGCGTCGGCCTCGACGTCGGTCCCCTCGGCGTCATCGGCCTCGGCATCCGCATCGGTCTCGCGCGGCACCAGCACCTCGTCGATGACGTGGATCGTCCCGTCGCTCGTCTGGATGTTGGCGCAGACGACCTGGACCACGCTCTGGTCGCCCTCGACCGAGACCGCATCGCCGTCCGCGGTCACCTGCAGGTCCCCGGCGTCGTCGGCCTCGGTGGTCACCGACTCGCGATCCAGGAGCTCCTGAGCGTCCAGGCTGCCCTCGGCGACGATGTGGTAGGCGAGCAGGCGGTCGTCGACGGTGACGCCCTGCGCGTCGGCCGTGCCGGTGTCGTCGCCATCGGCACCCGCGTCGTCGGCGTCCGCGTCGGCCTCAGCGTCAGCATCGGTCTCGGCGTCGGCGTCGGCGTCGGCGTCGGTGCCCGCGTCGGCCGTCTCGTCACCGCCGTGCGCCTCGAACGCCTCGTCGACCGGCGCGAACAGGGTGAGCTCCTCGTCGCCGTCCAGCTCGGCCTGGAGCCGGGAGGTCTCGAGCTCGGCGGCCAGCTGCTCGAACTCGGGCAGGGCCTCGAGCGCCTCCAGCAGGCTCATGTCACGGAGGTCGGCCTCGGTGCTCGTGGGCGCGTCGGCGCCGGCATCCGTGTCGAGGCCCTCGTCGTCATCGGTCCCGACGTCGTCGTCGGCGCCGGCGTCCAGGTCCTCCTCGGCCCCGGTCCCGAGGTCGTCGTCCTCGTCGCCGAGGTCGTCGTCGGTCTCGGTCGCCGTCAGCGCGATGCCGAGCTCGTCGTCCTCGTCGTCCGCATCGAGATCGGCGTCGGCATCCGCGTCGGCATCCGCGTCGCCGTCGGCGTCCGGTTCGGCGTCCTCGAGGTCGTCGGCGCCCACATCGGCGTCACCGTTCGTCTCGGTCTCGTCGTCCACCGCCACCAGCAGCTCCTGGCAGCGCTCGCCGAAGACGCCGGCCGGGACCACGGCCTCCTCGTCGCCGTTCTCGTCGTCGATGCCGACGTCCAGGTCGTCGACGTCGTCCGCGTCGCAGGCCGCCAGCACCAGTGCCATCGATGCCGGGATCGCGATGGCGCTGCGGGTGCGCGTTCGCAGGTGTCGCACGTGCTCGTCCTCTGTCCGGGGGGTTCGAGGGTCGTCGCGGCCGAGATGTCGACCGGCAGGCACGGTCGGCCACGACGCCCGCCGTGCAGCCGCGTGGCCTCGGTCCCCCGGCGGTGTCCCCACGGCCCCTGCCCGGTCCCTCGACCAGCCCGGCGTGGCCGAGCGACCACCGGGCGGATCGCCACGGTGGGGCGGCTCAGGCCAGGCGCGCGACCGCCTCGTCCAGGAGGAACCACCCGTCGGCCGTGCACTGCAGGCGCCCGCACGCGGTCGTGACCAGGCCGGCGGCCATGGCGTCCTCCAGAGCGAGCGGCTCGAGCGGGGGCACGTCCAGCGGATGGAGCCCCTCGTGCAGGCGGAGCCCCAGCAGCAGGCGCTCGAGCGCGCGCTCCTCCGCGTCGAGCTGCTCGCTGCCCGCCAGCGGCGACCGCCCCGCCTCGATGTGCTCGAGGTAACGCTGGGTGCTTCGGGTCGACCACCACCGACGACCCGCCCGGTGGCCGTGGGCGCCCACGCCCACGCCGAGATAGTCGCCATGCCGCCAGTAGAGGACGTTGTGGTCGCTGCGGCGGCGCGAGCCCAGGGCCCAGTTCGACAGCTCGTAGTGCTCGAACCCGGCCGCTGCCAGCACATCGCGCGCGAGCTCGAAGCGCTCCCGCTGCACGTCCTCGTCGGGAGGTGGCAGCTGCCCGCGACGGACCCGCTGCCCGAAGGGCGTGTTGGCGTGCAGGGTCAGCGCGTAGGCGGACAGGTGATCGGTCCCGGCCGCGATGGCCTGCTCCACCGTGCGGCGCCAGTCGTCGTCGCGCTCGCCTGGGGTGCCGTAGATGAGGTCGAGGCTGACCTCCTCGATGCCGGCCTGGCGCGCCTCCCCGACGGCGGCCAGGGGCCGCTCGGGGCTGTGGCCCCGCTCGAGGGTGCGCAGCACGTCGGGCACGAAGGACTGTGCCCCCATCGACACGCGCGTCACCCCCGCCTGCGCGAGCTGCTCGAACAGCTCCACGGATGCGGTCTCGGGGTTGCACTCCACGGTGACCTCGGCCCCCGAGGCCAGGTCCAGCTCCTCACCGACGGCGCGCACGACCGCCGCCAGCTGGTCCGGCGCCAACAGGGTCGGCGTGCCGCCGCCGACGAAGATCGAGCTCACCCGGGGCCACCTGCCGGGCTCGGCGCCGTCGCCCGCGCTCGCCTCGTCACGCAGCGGCCCCGCCGCGGCCGTCGTCGGCCGTGTCGCGTCCACGCCGAGGGCAGCGAGG
>SKLC01000413.1 GCA_007123425.1 Nitriliruptoraceae bacterium | reverse complement strand
TGCCGGGTGCCCACCATCACCAACGGGATGGGGCGCGGCACCCTGCCCGCGGACCATGAGCTGGCCTACTCGTGGGCGCGCAAGGCGGCGTTCACCGGGGCGGATGTGGTGATGGTGATCGGCACGCCTCTGGACTTCCGGCTCGGCTTCGGTGCCTTCGGGGAGGCCGACGTGATCCACGTCGTCGAGACGCCGGAGCAGGTGGCCGAGCATGCCATGCCCGCCGAGGCGGTGACCGGGTACCTGCCCGGTGTGCTGGCCGGCCTGGCCCAGGCCGCCGGTGGCCCCGCGGGCGACCTCCGCGACGCCCGCGACGCCTGGCAGGCGCGCCTGCGCGAGGTGGAGTCCGCCAAGCGCGCCGAGCAGTCGGACCTGCTGGCCAGCGACGCCGCGCCCATCCACCCTGCCCGGGTCTACGGCGAGCTGCGGCGGGTCCTGGACCGCGATGCCGTCGTCATCGGCGACGGGGGCGACTTCGTGTCCTACGCGGGCAAGTACATCGACGCCTACACCCCGGGTGCCTGGATGGACCCTGGTCCCTACGGCTGTCTCGGCACCGGCATGGGCTATGCCATGGCGGCCCGGCTGGCCCACCCCGATCGGCAGGTGGTGGCCCTGCTCGGTGACGGGGCCGCCGGGTTCGGGCTCATGGACGTCGAGACCCTCGTCCGCCAGCAGCTGCCGGTGGTGATGATCGTGGGCAACAACGGCATCTGGGCGCTGGAGAAGTACCCGATGCAGCAGATCTACGACGGCTGGGACGTGGCCGCGGACCTGCAGCCCGGCCTGGCCTACGACCAGGTGGTCAGCGCATTGGGAGGCGCGGGCGAGACCGTGAGCGAGCCCGGCCAGCTCGCCGGTGCCCTCGAGCGCGCCTTCGGCGCGGGCGTGCCCTACCTGATCAACGTGCTCACCGACCCGGGCGTGGCCTATCCACGGTCCACCGCGCTGGCCTGAGGACACGTGCGCGACAACGCGGCGATCTCGAACGAATGGGGCATCGCGCTCAGCGGGGCGGTACCATCAGACGTGGCCGCGCCGCCGCCGGACGTCCATCCCCTCCTGGCGGCGGCGCGGCTCTTTGCTGGGCGGCGGCGTGCGCCGGGGCTGGGGAGGGCGGCGCCGGGTCCAGCGGTAGGCGAGCCACGCGCCCGCGGCCCACACGGCGATCGCCACGAGCAGGTCCATCTCGAGTTCCGTCCCTCGGCATCAGACCGACCGTATGTTCGGGCTGTGACATGCGGTCAGATGCAGGGGCCGGTCTGGCCCGGCTCACGCGGGGCCTCGAGGGCGGTCTCGAGCTCGCTGAGGTCGAGTGCGAAGGCGGCGGTGGCCCGGTCGGGGCTGATGGCGAACACCACGCCGCCGACGCGCCCATCGACATCGAGCACGGGCGACCCGGAGTCGCCCTGACGCAGGTCGGCGGAGAGGAACAGCACCTCGCGCTCGGTGCGCTCGCGGCCGTAGATGTCGCGACCGGTGGCGGTGCGGCGGTCCTCGACCGTCAGCGGCTGCGTGCGGGGGGTGTTCTGCCCCCCCGGGTAGCCGATGACCGCGCCCTGGTCGCCGACCTCGATGGGCGCGAGCTCGAGCGGCTGCTGCCCGAGGTCGGGGACCTCGAGGATGGCCAGGTCGCTGTCCGGGTCGAAGGCGACCACGGTGCCGGCGCGTGTGGCGCCGTCGGGACGCCGCACCTGCACCGAGTCCGCTCCGGCCACCACGTGGGCGTTGGTCACGATCGTGTCGGGGGCGACGGCGAAGCCCGAGCCCTCGTAGCGGCGGGCGCAGCCCTCCGACTCGACGTTCACCGTGGACCGGGTGGCCTGCTCGACGACCTCGGGCGGGACGGGGATCTCGGTGGGCGGGGGACCCGTGACGGGGGCAGGCCGCAGGTCGTCGAAGACCTCCGGGAAGCGGCTGGTGTCGACCAGGTTGCGCAATGCGCGCACCGTGTCCGGCGGCGTGGGCATGGTGGCGGTGATCGCGGCGACCACCTTGGACTGGCGCACCTGCCGTGAGATCTCGCCCGGGACGTCGGCGGCGGCGGGGACCAGGAACCACACCAGCAGGACCACGGCGAGGATGCCGGCCACGCCGCCGGCGGCGCGGTCGAGGCCCGAGAGCGGGCTGGCCGCGATGGTGCGCCGAGCCCGCAGGCCCACGGCCTGGAAGACCGAGGTGACCAGGGTCACGGTGACCGTGAGCACGACGATCCCCACGAGCAGCCGCAGGCCCGGTTGGCCGTCGGCGAGCAGGGACAGGGACGTGGGCACGGTCCAGGTCGCCAGGGTCACCCCCACGGCGAGCCCGATCCATGACGCCGCACGCGCCACGAAGCCCAGCCGCAGCCCCCCGGAGACGGCACCGAGGGCCACGAGCAGCAGCAGGAGATCGAGGAGGTTCAGCACGGCGTCGACAGCTCAGTGGTCTCGGCAGGCTCGGGCGTGGTGGAGGGGATGCGCAGCGGGTGGGGCGCACACGACATGACGATGGCGGCGCCCCGGGGCGCCGCCACGTCCCCGCGATCCACGGCCCTCAGTTGGACAGGGCGCGCCGACGCTCCACGCGCTCAAGGTACTCGACCAGGCGGGTGTGGAGCTTCGCGGGAGTGAGCTCCGCCTGGGGGTGGTGGCCGTCGCGCCGCGCGATCCACAGGGAGCGCAGGTCGCCCTCCCAGGTGGCGGTCTCGTCGACGTCGAAGCTCCAGCCGGGGAACTCCTCCTCGAGCCAGGCGATCGTGGCGCGCGTCTCGGGCGAGCCCTGGTCGCCGTGCTCGGCGACCTGCGCTGGTCGGTGGGTGGTCTGGTGGCTCGTCTCGTTCACGTCGTCACCTCCGTCGGCGGCTCGACCGTGGGCGGGAACCGGCCGGGTCGCTCGGTCTGGCGGGGTCCACTCTCGATCATGCCCCATGTTCGTAGCAACGAGTGTCGCGGGCGGGAGATACCCGTGGACCTTCGTCCACGGGCCTGATCGTTGCCGTCGCAAGGGGGAACGCGGCGGCGGTCGATGATCTTCCCGCCCGGCCGCCGGGACCCGCGGGCGGGGGCGCCGCCGTGCGCCAACGGCGCATGCGCAGAGCCCGCGGGCGCTTCCCGGGTCGGCGCTGTCCGACGCGGGTCTGGCGATGGGCCGCCGTCCGGTGACTTCGCGCCCGGACGTCTCCGGCGAGGTTCCCGACGGCCGGAGTCGTGTGGTCGGCGCATCGCGCGCTCATCGCGGGCTCTGCACCTCGATCATGCCCACTGTCGCGCCGGCGCGCCACCCCTGTGCGTCGAGTCGTCGGGTTCGGCGCGCTGGGCGCGCGATGCGCCGCGGTGACGACCCGGGCCGGGGCTCCGCGCCGAGGGGGCGTGCGCCGTACCCGCCCGCAACGTCTACGCTGGCGGGCTCGCGAGTGACGAGGAGGGCCGTGCTCCAGACGGCGCAGCTGACGTTCGTGCCCGGGACGCTCGTGCCCGCGGGCGGCCGCTTCGCGCTGTGGGGCCCGGAGCTGGACG
>SKLC01000275.1 GCA_007123425.1 Nitriliruptoraceae bacterium | reverse complement strand
GCCACCGTGCGGCCGTCGATCGCCACGAGCCGGTCCCCGCCGGTGATCCCGGCCTGCCAGGCGGGCCCGTCGCGCAGGACGCTGGCGATGCTCACCCCGGTGTCGCTCTCCTGGGTGGTCGCGCCCAGGCTCGGCGGGGTCGGGCCCTCGTCGGCCCGCCAGGACAGGCCCACCGCGGCCAGCATCTCGTCGAGGTCCACCGGGCCGGGGCGGGCGACGCGCTGCTCGGCCAGCGCGGCCAGCTCCTCGCCGCCGACGGCCGCGATCGCGTCCAGCACGTCCTGCTCGGTGTAGCCCTCGTCGGTGTGGGCGTGGCGGCGCCACAGCAGGCGGAACACCTCGTCGAGGCCGTCGGCGTCCGGCGCCGTGGTGCGCAGCCGCAGGTCGAGCTCGCAGGCCACCAGCGCCCCGTGGCCGTAGTAGTCGGTCATGAGGTTGGGCGAGTTCTCGTCCCGGATGTAGTGCTTGGTCCAGGCCTCCATCGAGGCCTGGCGCAGCGACTGCAGCCGGACGCCGGGCGTGTCGTGGTTGACGCGCTGCTCGGTGTCGCGCAGCGTGTCGAGGAAGCGCCGCACCGACCACACCCCGGCCCGCAGCGGCAGCAGCTCGTCGTAGTAGGCGGTCCATCCCTCGGCGACCCACAGCGACGGGCTGCGGGTCGGGTGCTCGTAGTCGGGGCGCACGAGGGCGGCCGGGACGAGGCGCTTGACGTTCCACAGGTGCAGGTACTCGTGGGCGAGCAGCGACTGGAAGCGGGCCAGCAGATCGGGCTCCTGGAAGGCGCGCACGGGGATCTGGAGCACGCTGCCGTCGCGGTGCTCGAGCCCGCCGCCGCCCTGGTCCCAGCCGGTGCACAGGAAGGTGTAGGAGGAGACCGGCAGCTCGCCGTCGAACAGCTCGATGGTCGCGGCCGCGATCCGCTCCATCTCCTCGGCGCGGCGGTGGAGCTCCGGGTCGCCGCCGTGGCCGGCCCAGACGAACCGGTGGCGGGCGCCGGCGACCTCGACGTCGACGAACGGGTGGTCGCCGACCTCGAAGGCGCTGTCGATGAGGTGGTCGCGGTGCTCGGCGCGGTAGGTGCCGGCCGCGGCCCCCTCGGGCAGCAGGGCGTGGACCCGCTCCCCGGGCGGTGCGGGCAGCGTCACCTCGTGGGGACGGTCCTCGCCGCCCTCGACGTAGGCGAAGGTCGCCGCGGGGATCAGCAGCGCGTGGTGGTCGTCGACGTGGTTGGTGCGCACGGTGAGCTCGTTGGCGTAGAGCTCGTAGCTGACCACCACCTCGCCGCGCACGTCGTCCGGCAGGCGCCACGAGGTCACGGTGTCCGTGGCCAGCGCCACCTCCTCGCCGTGCTCAGCGCGCGCGTGGATCCACTGCACGTGGTGGACGTAGTTGCGCACGACGTAGCTGCCGGGGGTCCACACCGGCAGCACCACGCGCCCGCCCGGGGCGAGGTCGGCGGGCACGGTGAGATGGACGCGCACCAGGTGCTGGACCCGGTCGGCGAGATCGACCTCGTAGCGGATTGGCGTGGCCACGAAACGCGTTCCTCCACATGCTGGCGGCGCGAGGCTACTCGCCGCGGCCGGTAGGTTGGCGGCGCGTCCCGCAGAAGGAGCAGCCCACGTGGCCGACCTGCCGATGGCCGACCGGCACGAGACCGTCCTGCCGCCGATCCCCGAGTCCGTCGACGGGGAGCTCACCCGCGCCCTGGCCGCGCCGGAGGCGCAGCGCAAGGCCGCGCTCGCCGAGGTGGTGGCCGCCAACCCGACGCTGATCGCCGGCTGGGCCGAGCTCGCTCCGCTGGGCGCGGACCCGGTGGAGCGCTACGCCTACGCCCGGGTGGGCTACCACCGGGGCCTGGACGCCCTGCGCGCCAACGGCTGGGGCGGTCGCGGGTTCGTGCGTTGGTCTCAGCCCACCAACCGGCCGCTGCTGACCTGCGTGGTGCGGCTGCGCGCCGCCGCCGCCGAGATCGGCGAGGTCGACGAGGTCACGCGCCTGACCGACTTCCTCCACGACCTCGACCCCGAGTGGGACGAGAGCAACACCGCGTAGCGTCCACGGGCCTTCCCCACCCGTCCCCACCCGGGCCTGCCCGCCGGCCGGAGGCCGCCTGGCCCCGGATAGGCTCGCCGGGCGCCGCCGCGCTCGGCGGCGCGCGTGAGTGTCGTGGCCGCCGTCGGGTGGCCGTCGAGTCCGGGAGGGCGTCGGTGGCGGGGCGCATCCTCAAGGAGGACATCGAGTCCCTGCGCGTGCAGGCCGACATCACCGCCGTGGTGGGCGACTACACCCAGGTGCGCCGTGCCGGCCGGTCCTTCAAGGGCCTGTGCCCCTTCCACACGGAGCGCACGCCGTCGTTCACCGTCACCCCTGAGGGCAACTTCTTCCACTGCTTCGGCTGCGGTGCCTCGGGGGACATCTACGACTTCCTCATGCGCATCGAGGGCCTGGAGTTCCCGGAGGCCGTGGAGGCGTTGGCCCGCCGAACCGGGGTGACGCTGCGCTACGAGGAGCTCTCCTCCCGCGAGCGCCGGGCGATCGGGGAGCGCTCCCGGCTGGTGGCGACCACCGGGGCCGCCGCGGAGCACTTCAAGCGCCAGCTCTACGCCGAGGGCGGGGCCGTGGCCCGCGACTACCTCAAGTCCCGTGGCTTCGGGCGCGACGACGCGGAGCGCTTCGACCTCGGCTACGCCCCCAACGCCTGGGAGGCGACCACGCGTGCTCTTCGCGCCGAGGGCATCTCCGAGTCGGAGCTGATCGAGGTCGGCCTGGCGGTGCGCACGGAGCGCGGCGGCCTCCGCGACCGATTCCGGGGCCGGCTGATCTTCCCCGTCCACGATCCCGGCGGCGACGTCATCGGGTTCGGCGGCCGCATCCTGCCGGGTGAGGACTACGGCGACTTCGAGCCCCCCAAGTACCTCAACTCGCCCGAGACCCCGCTGTACAAGAAGACGCGCGTGCTCTACGGGGTCCCCCAGGCGCGTGCCGACATCGTGCGCGCCGGGGAGGTCGTTGTCTGCGAGGGCTACACCGACGTCATGGCGCTGCACCAGGCGGGGCTGGGCAACGCCGTGGCCACGTGTGGGACGGCGGTGGGCCTGGAGCACCTGCGGCTGATGTCGCGCTATGCGCAGCGGGTCGTGCTGGCCTTCGATGCCGACGAGGCGGGCGTCAAGGCCGCCGAGCGGGCCTGGGAGGCGGCCCGGGAGCTCGGCGACGAGGGTCAGGGCACGGCGCTCGAGCTGGCGGTGCTGGTCCTGCCCGAGGGGCGGGACCCGGCGGACCTGGTCCGCGACGCCGGTGTCGAGGGCATGCGCGAGGCGATGGCCCGGGCCGCACCCGTGGTGCCCTTCCTCATCCGCCACCGCCTGCGCACCGCGGACCTCGCCTCGGAGGCGGGTCGCACCGCCGCGCTGCGCGAGGCGCTGGAGGTCCTGCGCCGGGAGCCCGACCCCGACCTGCGTCGTGAGTGGGCGCGCAGCGAGGTCGCGGCGGCCGTCGGGCT
>SKLC01000361.1 GCA_007123425.1 Nitriliruptoraceae bacterium | reverse complement strand
TGGAGGAGCTCGTCGGCCCCGGATGGGCGCCGGCGCTGGCCCCCGTCGAGGACGACATCCGCGCGATGGGCGAGTTCCTGCGCGCCGAGGCGGCCGCCGGGCGCGGCTACCTGCCCGCGGGCGAGCGCATCTTCGCCGCCTTCCAGCAGCCCTTCGAGCGGGTGCGGGTGCTGATCGTGGGCCAGGACCCCTATCCCACGCCCGGTCACCCCATCGGGCTGTGCTTCTCGGTGGCGCCCGACGTCCGCCCGCTCCCGAAGAGCCTGGCCAACATCTTCCGCGAGTACACCGACGACCTCGGCCACCCCCCGCCGGCCACCGGCGACCTCACGCCGTGGGCCGACGAGGGCGTGCTGCTGCTCAACCGCGCGCTCACGGTCCAGCCCGGCCGGCCCGCCTCGCACCGGGGCAAGGGCTGGGAGCCGATCACCGCACGGGCGATCGAGGCGCTGCTCGAGCGGGACCAGCCGCTGGTGGCGCTGCTGTGGGGCCGTGACGCGCGGGGCCTCGCGCCCGTGCTCGGGCCCGAGCGCTGCATCCAGAGCCCGCATCCGAGCCCGCTGTCGGCCTCACGGGGCTTCTTCGGCTCCCGCCCCTTCTCCCGGGCCAACGAGCTGCTGGCGCGCGCCGGGGCCGATCCGATCGACTGGCGGCTGCCCGCCTGAGCCCCGCCGCGGCGGTGCCAGCCAGTCCCGGGCGGTCAGCAGCCACTGCTCGTGGACGCGCAGCCGCCCACCGAGATGCAGGGTGTGCGGCGAGGGCCCGCGGTGAACGAACCCCAGGCTCGCGAGCAGCCGCAGCGAGCGGTCGTTGGCCGGCTGCACGTGCGCCTCGAGCTGATCGAGGCCGTGCTCGCCCATCGCGAGATCGCACAGCCGGGTCAGCGCCTGTCGCATCCACCCGTGGCCCGTGTGGGGCACGAAGCCGTAGAAGCCCAGCTGCGCGCTGTGCCGGGGCCCGCGCACGATCTGGTTGAGCGCGACCACGCCGACCAGGTCGCTCGCCCGCCAGACCAGGTAGCTGGCGTGGTCGTCGCGCCGGCTGCGCGCCAGCCAGGCGACGTAGCTCTCGATGTCGTCGGGGGGACGCACCCACGGGTGGTGGAGCGTGCGGCTGGCGGCCACCGCCGCGAGCAGCGTGGGCCCGTCGTCCTCGGTGGGCTCGACCAGTCGCAGCCCGGGCTCGGCGTCCATGCCGCCACGCTAGCGCGTGCTGCCGTGCGGGTCCCGGCCCCCGGCGAGCGGGCGCGGAGGGTGCCCGAGCGGGCACGGTGCCGCACCCGCCGACCCCGCCGTTGGGGCGGTGTCCGGCTGGTTGCTAGCATCCCGCCGCGCGCTCGTGGACACCGCTCGGCGAGGTTCGTCGGCTCGTCCGGCGGGCGTGCTCGGACACGACCCCGTCGCGGCGAACGACCGCACGACGCACCGGCGCGGCGGGCCGCACCGTGGAGGATCTTCGGTGACCTTCTTCGAGCAGTACGCGACCTTCGCGGTCCTGGTGATCGTGGGCTGCGTGCTGTATGCGGTGATCATGCTCGTCAACCGGGTCATGCGCCCCTCGGTGCCGAGCCCGCAGAAGCTCACCACCTACGAGTGCGGGGTCGAGTCCGTGGGGACCGGGTGGTCCCAGATGAACATTCGCTACTACGTGTTCGCCTTCCTCTTCGTGATCTTCGACGTGGAGGCGATCTTCTTGTTCCCGTGGGCGGTGGTCTTCGGCGAGCTCGACGCCACGACCCAGCCCTCGATGATGTTCGCGCTGGTGGCGATGTTCCTGTTCATCGGGACCCTGCTCGAGGGGCTCGCCTACGCCTGGAAGAAGGGGGTCCTCAAATGGGAGTAATGGATCAGGTCGAACTTCCCAAGCCGGTCAAGTACGTCTTCAACTGGGGCCGGAAGTACTCCCTGTGGTGCTTCAACTTCGGCCTGGCGTGCTGCGCCATCGAGTTCATCGCCGCATCCGCGTCGCGCCACGACTTCATCCGGATGGGGGTCATCCCGTTCGCCCACGGCCCGCGACAGGCTGACCTCATCGTCGCCTCGGGGACGCTGACCGACAAGATGGCGCCCGCCTTCAAGCGGCTCTACGAGGAGATGCCCGAGCCCAAGTACGTCATCTCCTTCGGCTCGTGCTCCAACTGCGGCGGCCCGTACTGGGACAGCTACTCGGTCACCAAGGGCGTGGACCAGGTGGTGCCGGTCGACGTGTACGTGCCCGGCTGCCCCCCGCGCCCCGAGGCGCTGCTCGACGGCATCGTCGCGCTGCAGGACCGCATCCAGAACGAGTCGGTCGTCGAGCGCATGGCCCAGCGCCGCTCCGAGCCGATCGTGCTCGGGCAGGGCGGCGCGCCGCTGACCGCGGAGTCCGAGGCGTGAGCGGGGTCCTCGCACGCCGGGACGCGGCCTTCTCGCCCGAGGAGGTCACCGAGCTGCTGCGCGAGCGGCTCGGCGACGAGGTGGTCGTGGGCACCCGCACGGAGTACGGCACCTTCACCCTCGAGGTCGACAACGAGTCGCTCGCGCGGGTCGCCGAGGTCTGCCGGGACGAGCGCGTGCTCGCCTACGACCTCTTCGACTGCCTCTTCGGCATCGACGCCCGCGAGGAGGGCTTCGATGTGGTCGCGATCCTGTACTCGACCTCGACGGGCAACCGGATCTGCCTGCGCACCCGCTGCCCCGGGGGCCGCGAGGCGCCCACGTGCCCGACCCTGACCGGGCTCTACCGCGGTGCCGACTGGCACGAGCGCGAGACCTGGGACATGTTCGGGATCGAGTTCACCGGTCACCCGGGCCTCGAGCCGCGCATCCTCACGGTCGAGAACTTCGAGGGCTGGCCGCTGCGCAAGGACTTCCACCTCGCCTCACGCGTGGTCAAGCCCTGGCCCGGCGTCAAGGAGCCCGCGGAGCTCGACGAGGACGGCAACGTCATCGAGCGCGTGCCGCGGCTCGGCGACGCCCCCGGGCCCTACGAGCTGGACAAGGCGATGGCCGAGCAGGCCAAGCTCGCCAACCCCGCGCCCGAGACCCCGGCCGAGACCGAGGAGGTCTCCGAGGAGAAGCCCGAGCCCAAGGCCGAGGACAAGCCCGAGTCCGGCATCGACCAGGCCACCTACGACGCGCTGATCGCCGAGGGCAAGTCCGAGCGGATCGCGCGCTCGAAGGCCAAGGCCGCCTTCGTCAAGAAGCAGCGGCAGCAGGCCGCCGACGACGCCAGCGACGAGGTGGCCGAGACCGAGTCCGGCAAGGCCGTCGCCCAGGACGCCGAGCGCGCCGAGACCGCGGACGACAGCGGCCAGGTGCTCTCCGGCGACGTCGAGCAGCAGGCCGAGGAGGCCGAGGCCCAGGCCACCGAGGCCTCGAAGGAGGCCGCCGGGCAGGCCGAGCACGAGCAGGCCGAGGCCGCCGCCGAGCAGGTGGAGGCGGGCGAGGTCTCCTCCGACGAGGCCGAGGCGGCCGCCGACAAGGCCGAGGCCAAGCGCAAGGCCGCTGCCGAGGCACGTGCCCGCAAGGCCGA
>SKLC01000005.1 GCA_007123425.1 Nitriliruptoraceae bacterium | reverse complement strand
CGCGAGCCGACGACCGACGATCCGACCCAGCACCGCGACTGGTCCCACGCCGTCGAGCAGGCCCGCGAGGACGCGCAGCGCCTCGAGCAGGAGCTGGCCGGGCGGGGGCTGCAGGTGCGTGTGGAGCTGCGGGTCAGCCCCACCCAGCCGCCGGCCGAGGTGCTGCTCGAGCTCAGCCGCGACCCCGGGGTGGAGCTGCTGGTGATCGGGATGCGCCGACGGTCGCGGGTGGGCAAGCTCGTGCTCGGCAGCGCGGCGCAGGAGCTGCTGCTGGGCGCCGATGTGCCGGTGCTGGCGGTCAAGCCGATCGGGTAGAGGCCGGCGATGGGGTCGCCGCGACCTCCTGGGGGAGTCGGACCACGATGCGGGTGCCGACGTCGTCGTCCGCGAGATCGACCTCGCCGCGGTAGGCCTCCGCGATGCGGCGGACCATGCTCAGCCCCACGCCGCTGCCGCGCCCGCCGCTCGTGCTGCCCCGTTGGAAGAGCTCGAAGACGCGCTCGCGCTCCTCGGCGGGGATTCCACGACCGTCGTCGGCCACGTGCAGCTCCAGCCAGCCGTCGCGGTGGTGCGCCGAGACGGTGACGGTGATGTCCTCGCGGCCGCCGTGCCGCACGGCGTTGCCGACCAGGTTGTCGAAGAGCTGCTCGGCGCGGGCGGGGTTGAGCCGTGCGGTGGGCAGCGCCCCCTCGATGCGGAGCACCGCACCGGGGTGGCTGACGCGCACGCGGCCACCGATCTGGCGCACCACCTCGGCGAGGTCGACCTCGGCCACCTCCGTCTGGGTGCGGCCGATGCGGGAGAGCTCGAGCATGTCCTCGACGAGCCGGTGGAGAAAGTCGGCGCTGGACCGGATGTGGGCGAGCATCTCGTCGCGCTCGTCGCCCGTGGCGTCGGGCAGCAGCTCGACGAACCCGGAGATCGCCACCGTGGGGCTCTTGAGGTCGTGGGAGAGGCCGTAGAGGGTGCTCTCGAGCTCGCGGCGCACCTCCTGGGCCTCCTGGCGGGCCGCCTGCTCCGCACGGTAGAGCTGGGCGCGCTCCAGCGCGATCCGCAGGTGCAGGGAGAACGCGCCGACCAGCTCGAGCTCGTCCTGGCCGAACACCGGCGTGTAGGGGGTGCTGCGCACGAGGAGCCAGGCGTCCCCGACCGGATGGGCCGACGCGTGCTCGGGCAGCGAGCCGCCGGCCAGCAGCCGCGCGGCGAGCTCCCGGAGCTCGTCGTCGCCGAGCTGCGCGGCGCCCAGCACCCGGCCGTCCTGGTCGAGGACGGCCACGCCGCCGCCCACGAGGTCGGCGAGCACCTCGACCACGGCCTCGGCCACACCCTCGGGGTCGGCGGTGCCGATCAGCGCGACCTGCATCTGCTGGTACAGGCGGCTGGAGCGGCGTCGCCACCACAGGCGCAGGGGCAGCGGCGGGGCGAAGCCCGCGACGAACAGCGCGACCGCGAGCACGGCCAGGCCGGACGCGCCGGCATCGACCAGCGCGTCGGCGTCGGGACCGGAGACGGCGCCCATGATCAGCGCCAGGGTGACCAGCACCGCGGCGGTGGCCATCAGCCGCATCCGGGCCCGCACCAGACGCTGTCGGCTGCCGGCCCGCCACAGCCGGGCCGCCATGAGGACGGCCAGCACCGTCCACCACCCCAGGAAGACCGTCACGAACAGCGCCTGGCCCAGCGTCCACGCCTCTCCCTCCGTCAGCAGCGGGGGGAGTGCCGCGGCCCACACCCCGAGCACCGGTGCCGTCACGCCCACCAGGCGCAGCCATCTCGGCAGCGGGCCGGCGAAGGACCAGGCGAAGGCCGCCAGCAGCCAGGGGAAGGCCGCCAGGGCGCCCAGCAGGAGCGCGGTGAGCCAGGGCGCCTCGACGTCGCCGAGCAGCCGCGAGAGGATCATGACGCCGCCGGCCAGGCTGAACGCCGCGGCGAGGTAGGCCGCGGGGCGCGTGCGCTGCCGGAACCACTGCCAGCTCGCCGCCGCGCCCGCGCCGACGAACGCCAGCACCTGCAGGGCGTCGAGGTACTCGAGCAGCCCGCTCATCGCGTCGTGCCCCCTCCCGCGCGTGCGCGCCTGCGGACGGCGTCCGGGCCGACACCGTAGTCGGGCGACGTCGCTAGGCTGACTCGGATCATTCGCTCCGCGAGCAGCAGGTCCATGGATGGCCGAGCCAGCGCAACGCCGGCGCGTCGTGATCGTCGACGACGACCCGGCCATCACGGCGCTGGCGCGCACCCACCTCCAGCAGGCCGGCTTCGAGGTGGCCGGCAGCGGCGAGACGGCGGCTGCGGGCTTCCACCTCGCGCTCGAGCAGGAGCCCGCGGTGGTGCTCGTCGACCTGGGGCTGCCGGACCGCTCCGGTGAGACGCTGATCCGCGATCTGTTCCGCGCCCTGCCCGCCGGGATGGTGGCGGTCTTCACCGGCACCGCGGCGGAGGACGCCGAGACGCGGGTGCGGGGCACGGGCGCGTTCGCCTACTACGAGAAGGACATGCTGCGGGCGGGCCAGCTCGCGCGCTACCTCGCGCAGGACCTGCGGCTCTTCGAGCGCGCCGTGCGCGGCGAGGACGTCGTCGCCCCCTCCGCCGTGCAGCGCCGCGGGGACACGCCGCCCGAGGGGCTGGCAGTCCAGGACGGCTGACCGGCCGCGCCCGCCCGGCATCCAGGATCCCCGACATGCCCCGATACTCGAGGGTATGTTGCGCCCGCATGCGCGGACTGTGGGAGAGGGGGGTCCGAGCATGGGAGACGATGCCGTCGACGTCGGCCCGGGCGAGACGCGGGCCGCGACCACCGACCGGCTCGACGACGGGACCGGCGGTCACGCCGGGCACACCGTCACGGGACCGCCGCCCGCCCCCGCGGACGCGACCGCGGGACGGGGCGGCCGAGGTGGCCGGCGCCGCGCCCGGAGACGGGACGACCGGGCTCCGTACGGCTGGTGGCCGGTCACCGTCATCATCCTGGTCGCCATCGTCGACCGGGTCGAGAGCAGCGTCCTCGCGGCCATCCTGTACGACCTGCAGCAGGAGTGGGGCTTCTCCGACACCGCGGGCGGCTCGCTGTCGGCCGCGATCTCGATCATGGGCACGGCCCTGGCCCTGCCCGCGGGCTACCTCGCCGACCGCGCGAACCGCAAGAACCTGCTCGCGATCGTGGTGGCGCTGTGGTCGTTCATCACCCTGGGCTCGGCCGTGTCGGTCAGCTTCACCATGTTCTTCATCACCCGGCTGGCACTGGCTGCCGCCGACAGCATCGACAACCCCTCCCAGGTGAGCATGCTCGCCGACTACTACTCGGTCGACGTGCGCCCCAAGGTGCTGGGCTTCCATCGGATGATCACCTTCGCCGGGGGCTCGCTGGGCACGATGTACGGCGGCATCGTCAGCGAGCTCTTCGGCTGGCGCGCGGTCTTCTACGCCATCATCATCCCCGGCCTGGTGGTGGCGTGGTGGTGCTACCGCCTGCCCGAGCCCCGCCGGGGCGAGGCCGACGCGCGGGCGGTCGCCTCGGCGCTCGCGGCGGCGCGCGCGG
>SKLC01000105.1 GCA_007123425.1 Nitriliruptoraceae bacterium | reverse complement strand
GACCGAGCGCAGCTCACGCTCCTGGAACAGATGCCGCTGGTAGTCGAGCGCCGGGACGTCGCTCATGTGGATGCCGGCGAGCGCCAGCGCCGCCCCGCGATCCAGGCTCGCCAGCGCGTCGGGCACGACCTCGCCCGCCGGCGCGAAGGAGATCGCGGCGTCCATGGGCACCGGCGGCTGCTCGCCGGGCGCCCCGGTCCAGACCGCACCGAGGGCGGCGGCGTGCTCGCGGCCTCCCGCCCCGCGGGTGACGACGTGGAGCTCGGCCCCCATCGCCAGGGCCACCTGCGCGGTGAGGTGGGCCGACCCGCCGAAGCCCCAGATGCCCAGGCGATCACCGGCGCGAAACCCCGAGCGCAGCAGCGCCCGGTAGCCGATGATCCCCGCGCACAGCAGCGGCGCGGCATGCAGATCGTCGAACGCCTCGGGGACGCGGTAGGCGTAGGCCTCCGGCACCACGGCCAGCTCGGCGTAGCCCCCGTCGTCGGTCCAGCCGGTGAAGCGCGGCGCGTGGCAGAGGTTCTCCGTGCCGCGCCGGCACGGGCGGCACCGGCCGCAGGTCGCGCGCAGCCACGCGACCCCGACGCGCTCCCCCACCTCGAACCGTGACGTCCCGGGGCCACGGCGATCGACCTCGCCGACGACCTCGTGGCCGGGGACGACGCCAGCACGCCGGACCGGGAGATCGCCCTCGACGACGTGCAGGTCGGTGCGGCACACCCCACTGGCACGCACCCGCACGCGGACCTCGCCCGGGCCGGGCTCAGGGTCGGCGACCTCGGCGAGCTCCATGGGCCCCTCGTGGATCGGCGCCGGCTCCCGCACCCGCCACGCCTGCATGGTGACCTCCACTGGTCGGCGGCTTCAGCCCATGTCCGGCAGGATGGGCCCCGGCTCCTGGGCAGCCATGCGTGCCGAGAAGTCCCAGGTGGACACGCGCAGGCCGTGGAGGCGCAGGGCCACCTCGTCGTCGGCGCCGCCGCGCAGCCAGTCGGCGAGCTGCGCGTTCGACTCGTCCAGGTAGCGGTCGAGGAGCTGCTCCAGCGTCGCCGGCCCCTGCTCGGGCACGATCTGCACCTCCGCGGTGCCGCGCACGCCACGGTAGGGCGGCACGTCCGGCCCCACCTCGAAGCCCACCCGGGGCTCGCGCTGCAGGTGCGCCACGACGTCCGCGTCCGCGCCCGTCGCGCACCACAGCGAGCCACCCTCGTAGCGGTACCACAGGGACACCACGAGCGGCCCCGTCGAGCCCATCACCCCCAGGCGCACCGGGATGCGCGCGCCGGTCAGCCACCGCTCGACACGGCCCTCGTCCCAGGGGCCGGAGACGATCTCCATTCGCGCTCTCCTCGCTGTGCTCGAGCTCCACCCGACGAGGCGTGGAGCTGCGACGGCCATCGCGGCCCATCATGGAGGATTCGGACGCACGCGGGGACCGGACGGACGGGCGACGTCCCTCGGCACCGGGGTGTGCCGCGTCCTCTCCGGTGCGCCTTCCGCGCTCACGAAGACCCACCGACCCGGCCGTGTGGGTGACCTTCGACCCTGCCCGGGCCCCACGTCGCGCGGCATGGTCCTACCGGCGTCGGCGGCGAGCGCCGCGAGCCACCACGGAGCTGCGAGGAGCGTCCCATGACCGCACAGGCCACACGCGACACGGCCCCCGGCGCCCCATCATGAGGATCGGGGTGCTGGGCGGCGCCGGCGACATGGGCTCGCGCGCGGCGGAGGTGCTCGCCCACGAGGAGGACGTCACCGAGGTGGTGATCCTCGATCGCGACACCGACGCCGCCGGAGAGGTCGCCGACCGCTACCCGGGCACCACGGTCGCGGCCCTCGACGCGACCGACCACGCCGCCACGGTCGCGGCCCTGACCGGGCTCGACGCCGTGGCCAGCGCGCTGGGCCCGTTCTACCGCTTCGAGGTCCCGATGGCCTCGGCCGCCATCGAGGCGGGCGTGCCCTACGTGTCCATCTGCGACGACCACCAGGCCGCGACCGGGGTGCTCGAGCTCGACGACGCAGCGCGGCGGCGCGAGGTGGCGGTGCTCACCGGCCTGGGGTGGACCCCGGGACTGACCAACCTCGCGGCCCGCCGCCTGCATGACGAGCTCGGCGGCCTCGACGCGGTGCGCATCTTCTGGGCCGGCGCCGCCGCCGACGCCACCGGCCACGCGGTCCTGCTGCACACGCTGTACGCGTTCGACGGCTACGTGCCGGTCTCCCGCGAGGGGATGGTGCAGCTGGTACCGGCGGGCAGCGGGCGGGAGCCGGTCGACTTCCCCGACCCGCTCGGCACGGTCGAGACCTCCTACCTCGGCCACCCCGAGCCGGTGACCCTGCCGCGCCACCTCGACGGCCTGCGGCGGGTGGACCTCAAGGGAGGTCTGGCAGAGCGCCCCCTGGACCGGTTGGCCGCCGGCGTGTCGCGGGTGGGCCTGACCCGCACGCATGCGCGCCGCGAGCGGCTCGCCGCCGTGCTCGAGCCCCTGCTGCCCGCCATCGAGTCCCTGCTCGGACCCACGCGCGCAGCGTCCGCCTGGCGCGTCGACGGGGTGCGCGACGGTGAGGCGCGCAGCCTGTGGGGCCAGGGCCGCATGCGGGACCTGACCGGGGTGCCGCTGGCGTGCGGGGCGCTGCTGCTGGCCCGCGGCGAGATCTCGCGGGTCGGGGCCTTCGCGCCGGAGGCCGACGGGGTACCGCACCAGCGCCTGTGGAACCTGCTGGCGCACCACGACATCACGGCGGCGCCGCCGCACTGAGATGACGCTCCGCGGTCGGGCGAACACCGCACGTGCGGGCTTCGGGGCGTGGTGTCGCATGCCCCGCCCGTAGACTGCGTGAGGTCATATCAGGTCTTCTTGTGTGTCCCGCTGAGGTCGCCGTTGCACGTGGCACGATGAGCGAGCCAGGAGCCCCGCCGGTGCAGGTCCTGGTGGTCGAGGACCACCAGGTGCTGGCCGAGGCGCTCTCCGGCGCCCTGGCGACCCACCCCTCGATCGACGTCGCAGGGACCGCAGGGACGCTCGCCGACGCATACCGGCACGTGGAGGCGACCCCGCCGGACGTCGTGCTGATGGACGTGCGCCTGCCCGACGGTGACGGGGCGGCCGGGACCGCCGATGTGCTCGTCCGCGCACCCGACACGCAGGTGGTGATCCTGTCCGCGGTCACCGGCATCGAGATGATGGCCCGTGCGGTCGAGGCCGGCGCGGCGGGGTTCGTCGCCAAGAGCGAGCCCCTCGACACGCTCACCTCGGCGATCCTTCGCGTCCACGCTGGGGAGGCGCTGTTCCCTCCCGAGACCCTGCGGCAGGTCGCCTCCCACCTGCGCGAGGCGCGGCAACGCCCCGGGAGTGACCTCACCCCGCGCGAGGTGGAGGTGCTGGCGCTGCTGGCATCGGGCATCGCCACCGACGACATCGCGGATCGACTCGTCGTCTCCGTCCACACGGTGCGCAACCACATCCGCAACGTCCTGGCCAAGCTCCACGCCCACACCAAGCTCGAGGCCGTGGCCATCGCCGTGCGCGAGCGGCT
>SKLC01000180.1 GCA_007123425.1 Nitriliruptoraceae bacterium | reverse complement strand
ATCCGCCGTTGCGCTCGATCATCGCACGCGCTCGCCATCGGCGCGGCGCGCCCCGGCGGCGCCCGCGGCGCCCCGGACGTGGGCCGCCGTGCGCGTGAGGATAGGATGCGCCGGCCGCTCGTGGTCGCGGGTGGCCTCAGGCACACGCACGCGTCGAAGGTGCTCACCCGTGGGCGAGACCACGAAGGACAAGCTCGAGGAGCTGCGCCGCCGTCAGGCGGAGGCTGCCGCCGGCGGCGGCGAGACCGCGATCGCCCGGCAGCACGACAAGGGCAAGCTCACCGCCCGCGAGCGCGTCGAGATCCTGCTCGACGACGGGTCGTTCACCGAGACCGACGCCTTCGCCGTGCACCGCGCGACCGGCTTCGGCCTCGAGGAGAAGAAGATCCTCGGTGACGGCGTGGTCACCGGCCACGGCACCATCGACGGCCGTCGCGTGTGCGTGTTCAGCCAGGACTTCACGGCCTTCGGCGGCTCGCTGGGCGAGGTGTTCGCCGAGAAGGTCGTCAAGATCATGGACCTCGCCGAGCGGATGGGCGTGCCGGTCATCGGGCTCAACGACTCCGGCGGCGCCCGCATCCAGGAGGGCGTGGTCTCGCTGGGCGGCTACGGCGACATCTTCCTGCGCAACGTGCGCTCGTCGGGGGTGATCCCCCAGATCAGCGCGATCATGGGCCCGTGCGCGGGCGGTGCCGTGTACTCGCCGGCCATCACCGACTTCGTGTTCATGGTCAAGGACACGAGCCACATGTTCATCACCGGCCCGAACGTCATCAAGACGGTCACCGGCGAGGACGTCACGATGGAGCAGCTCGGCGGCGCGATGTCGCACGCCTCCAAGTCGGGCGTGGCCCACTTCGCCGCCGACGACGAGGAGTCCTGCCTCGAGGACATCAAGTACCTGCTGAGCTTCCTGCCGGCCAACAACCTCGAGGAGCCCCCGTCGGTGGCCACCGACGACCCCGCCGACCGGGTGGTCGAGGAGCTCGACTCCTTCATCCCCGACTCGTCGAACATGCCCTACGACATGCGCGACGTCGTGCGCCACATCGTCGACGACGAGGAGTTCTACGAGGTCCACCAGCACTACGCGGAGAACATCGTCGTCGGCTTCGCGCGGCTCGACGGCCGGCCGGTGGGCATCGTCGGCAACCAGCCGATGCACCTGGCCGGGGTGCTCGACATCGACTCGTCGGAGAAGGGCGCGCGGTTCGTGCGCTTCTGCGATGCCTTCAACATCCCCGTGATCACCTTCGTGGACGTGCCCGGGTTCATGCCCGGCACCGACCAGGAGTACGGCGGGATCATCCGGCACGGCGCGAAGCTGCTCTACGCCTACGCCGAGGCGAGCGTGCCCCTGCTGACGGTCATCACCCGCAAGGCCTACGGCGGCGCCTACGACGTCATGGGCTCCAAGCATCTGGGCGCGGACGTCAACCTCGCCTGGCCCACGGCCGAGATCGCCGTGATGGGCGCACGGGGGGCGGTGTCGATCCTCTACCGCCGCGAGCTCGAGCAGGCCGACGACCCCGACGCCATGCACGACGAGTTCGAGCAGCGCTACAACCGCGACCTCGCCAACCCGTGGCGCGCCGCCGAGCGCGGCTACGTCGACGCCGTCATCGAGCCCTCCCAGACCCGGGTGGAGCTGATCAAGTCGCTGCGCTTCACCCAGACCAAGCGGGCCACCCGCCCGGCGCGCAAGCACGGCAACATCCCGCTGTAGCCACATGGGGCCCGCACCGACGGTGGCGACGCCGACCGGCTGCGCGGCCCTCCTCGCGGCCGACGCGCCCGGCGCTCGT
This sequence comes from Nitriliruptoraceae bacterium, assembly GCA_007123425.1. GTDB lineage: Bacteria > Actinomycetota > Nitriliruptoria > Nitriliruptorales > Nitriliruptoraceae > SKLC01. The sequence continues at coordinate 1,737 of SKLC01000180.1, read as the reverse complement.
CACGAGCCGGCCGGCACCCCAGCATCATCCCCAGGAGACACCGTGGACGCCGAGCAGGAGCGAGAGGCCCCACAGCTGCGCGTGGTCGCCGGGGGCACGCCCTCCCCCGAGGAGATCGCGGCCCTGGTGGTCGCGCTCACGCCCGGCGGCGGCGCCCCAGAGCCCCCCACCGGCCCCCCGCCCTGGCAGCGCGCCGCGATGCTCGAGGGCATCGGCGCAGGCCGCCCCACGAGGCCCGCGGACCTCGACATGGCGAACCGCTGGGGATGAGCGAGCCGCCTCGGAGCCTGATGGACCTGCTGCCGGGGCGCGTCTCCGTGGCGTTCGCCGCGCTGATGCACGCCGCGGTCGGCGGCTTCGTGGTCGCGGCCGGGCAGATCCTGCCCACCGCGGCGGCTGCCGGGCTCTTCGCCGTGTGGCTGGCCGTCGCGGCAGCGATCTGGCGGGGGCGCCACGCCCGACCGCTGGGCGTGCTCCTGCTGCCGTTCATCGTGCCGGCGCTGCTCTGGGCGTCCCTGCGCTGGCTCGTGGAGGGCTGAGGCGGCGGGGCGACGGGCCCCGTAGATCTTGGCCGGCAGGCGGCCGCGACGACCGGCCCCGGAGATGCTGGGCCGGCAGGCGGCCGGGATGACGCGCGGCCGGCCCGGGAGGGCTGTGTCAGGCGGCCGGGTCGACGGGGTCGAGGTCGTCCTCGTCGTCGCCGTCGTCGGCGCCCTCGTCGGCATCCTCGTCCATCTCGAGGGTGACGCCGCCGTTCTCGAGCCACTCGATCTCGCCCTCTTCAGCGGCCTGCTGCGCCTCCTCCTCGGTGGCGAAGACGGTGACCGTGCCCTCCATGCCCGCCTCGCGGTGCCCGGGCACGTCGCACCAGAAGGTGATGTCGCCGGGGAACAGCAGCACCGTGCCCGAGGAGGTCTCGCCGCCGTCCATCTCGATGATCTCGGAGCCCTCGGCGGCACCGGCGAAGTGGATGTCGTGGAAGCTGTTGCTCACGTTGTTGCCGGTCACCTCGATCTCGCCGGTGACGGGCAGGCCGTCGGTGATCTCGAACCAGAAGTCGCCGGCATCCATCTCGAGGTCGCCGCCCGGACCCACCGGCATCACCGGATCGTGATCGGGGTGCCCCTCGGGGGCGGCCATCGGCTCTGCCTCAGCGGCGCCGTCGGGAACGGAGGCACCGCAGCCGGCGAGCAGCAGCGAGGTGGCGGCCACGAGGCCCAGGGTGTAACGACGTCGCACGAGGGTCTCCTGATGAACCTGGAGCAGTGGCGGGCAGGGTATCGCCCGGGGTTCGTCGGACCACAACCGTGAGGATGGCGGCGTCGCGGCTGAGGGGCCCGCGTGTGCGCGTCGCGCTTCGCGATGCACAAGTACCGAACACGCATTCGTGTGCAGCATTATTTTTGGGTACACTACAGCCATGTCCACGTACCGTTCGACCCGCACACGTCCCACCGTTCGGTGGGGGCGTGGACCGCGCGTGGTCGCGGCCGAGCACCACGCCGGCTACGACGCCCGGGTGGGCGACTCGGGCGACGACGGAGACCACGTGCCCGGTCGGGACCGGGCGGCGCCGTTCGGGTTGCCGGTGCTGGGCGAGCTGCCGGAGCTGGCCACGGTGCTCGAGGACCTCGTCGAGGCCGATCGGCGGCAGGTGGCGGCCGTGGTCGCGCTGGCCCGCCGTGTGGATGCCGATGAGGTGGCGGTGGCCTCGGGGGTGGGGGTGGAGCACTGGCT
>SKLC01000049.1 GCA_007123425.1 Nitriliruptoraceae bacterium | reverse complement strand
GAGGTGATCATCACCTGCGCGCCGGCGTCCTCGACGATGTAGGCGATCTCGTCCGGGGTCAGCCGCGTGCTGATCGCGGTGTAGTACAGCCCCGAGCGCTCGGCGCCCCAGCACACCTCCAGGTAGCCCGGACGGTTCTCCAGCAGCAGCGCGATCCCGTCGCCGCGGCGCAGGCCCAGCCCGTGCAGGTACTGCGCGACCCGGTTCGAGCCCTCATCGAGCTCGCGGTAGGTGACGGTCTCGCCGGACTCGCCCATGATGATGGCCGGCTTGTCGGGCCGCTCGGCGGCGTGGACTCCCGGGTACACGGATGCTCCTTGGCTGGGTTGCGCTTCGCGCCGGGAGTCTATGCCATAGCCCTGAACGATCGATTGGTATTCTTTCATTCTCGCGTGTTGGGGCGCGGATGGAAGAAGGGTGCGGCATGGTGGGAAGTTCGAAGGCGACACGAGCGCGAGCGATCGCAGGAGCCCTGGTCGCAGGGAGCGTGCTCGCGGCGTGCGCGCCCGTCGACGCCCCCGGGCAGGAAGGGGAGGGTGACGAGGCGGCAGACACCGGCACCGACTCCGAGGATGACGGTGCCGAGCGGGGCATCGACGAGGACGCCACCTTGCGCTACGGCGCCACTATCGATGCCAGCCGACTCGACCCACACCGCGCCTCGAGCTCCACGGACAACGTGTGGCTCTGGCCGGTCTACGACCGGCTCGTGCACATCTCGCCCGACGGGGAGGCCGTGCCGGGGCTGGCTGAAGAGTGGGAGTTCTCTGACGACGGCGAGGAGTTGACCTTCCACCTGCGGGAGGGCGTGACCTTCCACGACGGCGAGCCCTTCAATGGTGAGGCGGTGGCCGCCAACATCGAGCGCGGGCAGACCGTCGAAGGGTCCGCGGTGGCCGCTCAGCTGGGCCTGATCGAGGAGGTCGAGGTCATGGGTGAGCACGAGGTGGTTTTCCACCTCGCCCATGCCGATGCATCGCTGCCGCTGGTCCTCTCCGATCGGCCCGGCGCGATGGCCAGTCCAGCCGCGTTCGACGAGGATCTCGATCACCAACCGGTGGGCGCTGGCATGTACGAGGTGGTCGACCACGCCCCCGACCACGAGGTCGTCTACGAGCGGTACGACGAGTACTGGGACCCGGAGTCGGCGGCGGTCGCGCGACTCGAGATGACGGTCATGCCCGATGACGCCACCAGGCTCAACGCGCTCCGCAGCGGACAGATCGATCTCGCCTCGATCGAGCCGAGACAGATCGACGAGGCGGAGCAGCAGGGCCTCGTCGTCGACGTCGTGCAGACGCTTCAGCTCGGCACGATGCAGCTCAATCCCGAGAACCGACCCGAGTTCGCTGATCCGTTGGTGCGCGAGGCGTTGCACCACGCGATCGACCGGAACGGCATCGCCGAAGGGGTGTTCGCCGATGAGGTCACCCCGACCGTTCAGCCGTTCCCGCCTGACTACTTCGCTACGGACCCCGACGTGGGCCCCGACCTGTTCCCGCACGATCCCGACCGTGCGCGGGAGCTCCTCGAGGAGGCCGGCTATCCCGACGGGTTCGAATTCGAGCTGTACTCGGTGACGATCCCGAGCCAGCTGCAGGTGGCCGAGGTGCTCGCCGATCAGCTCACCGAGATCGGACTGGACGTCTCCATTCGCCAGTTCGAGGGCATCGTGATGATCGACCGCTTCTACGGCGAGCAGGACGGCGATGCGATGTTCATGACCTGGGGAGGCCGGCCCGACCCGTCGATGACCATCGACCTGCTCTACACCTCTGACAGCTTCGCCAACCCGAGCGGACTCACGAGTGAGGAGATCGAGGAGCTGCACTCTGAGGCGCTGGCGACCATCGATGAGGAGGAACGTGCCGACCTGCTGCGTGAGCTCTCCGCGTTGGTCGCCGAGGACTCGCAGAGCATGGTCCCTGTCTACAACGCGGTCAACGTTGCCGCGGCAAACGAGGACGTCGTCGGTCTCGAGCCCTGGATCTTCATTCGGGAGTTCCGCGGCCTCGGGATGGCGGCGGACTGACTCGCGGGACCCGGCACACGTCCGGTTTCGTTGGCTTAGCGATCGATGGCTAGTGTTCGCGCCTCGGAGGAGTCGTCGTCCGGGCCGCTGCCAGATGGGGCGCGTTCGCGAACGACGCCGACACCTGGGGCCATGTCGTGTCCCCCCGCGTCGCGAGCTCCTCCTTCTCCCGTGCCGGACCAATAGAGGAGCTGCCCCGTGCGCTTCACCCCGAGACCCGTTGCCCTTGCCGTGACCGCCTCGATGCTGCTGATGACGGCGTGCGCTCCGGTGGACGAGGGCGACGAGACCGCCACCGACCCGGCGTCGGACGACGCCGACGCCCCCGAGAGCGACGAGGACGTCGAGCTCGACGAGGACGCCACCCTGCGGTGGGGCGTCTCGCTCGACCTGAGCGCCGGCTTCGACCCCCACCGGGCGAGGTCCGAGTGGGACCTCCTGATGCTCAGCCACACCTACGACCGGCTGGTCCACACCACCAACGACGTGGAGCTGGTCCCCGGGCTGGCCGAGGACTGGGAGTACAGCGACGACGGAGCCACGCTCACGCTCCACCTGCGCGAGGACGTCACCTTCCACGACGGCGAGGTCCTCGACGGCGAGGCCGTGGCCGCGAACCTCGAGCGGGCCATGACCCACGAGGCCTCGGCCGTCGCGGGCCAGCTGACCTCGATCGAGGACATCGAGGTCGTCGACGAGCACCGCGTCGACCTCCACCTCGCGGGTCCCGACGCGACCCTGCCCGGCGTGCTCGCCGGCCGGGCCGGAGCGATGATCAGCCCCGCGGCGCACGACGATGAGGAGCTGCTCGCGGAGCGCTCCGCGGGCGCCGGCATGTTCGAGGTGGTCGAGTACCGCCCCGGCGACATCATCCTCCAGGAGCCCTTCGAGGACTACTGGGACCCCGAGACGATCAAGGTCGGGGCATTCGAGACCCGCATTCTGCCCGATGACCGCACGCGACTGAACGCGTTGCAGACCGGCGAGCTGGACGTCACCTGGGTCGCCTCGGCCTACGTCGACGAGGCCAAGCAGATCGACGGCGTCGACGTCGACCCCGCGACCAGCCTGGCCTACATGCAGATGATGCTCAACCGCACCAAGTCGGAGCTCGACGACCCCCGCGTGCGCCGCGCCCTCAACCTCGCGATCGACCGGGAGGCGATCCTGGAGGGCGTCTTCCGCGGCTACGGCGAGCCTGCCCACCAGCCCTTCCCGGCGGAGTTCTGGGCCCACGTTCCCGAGGTCGACGAGCAGGCCGGCCACGACCCCGAGCGCGCGCAGGAGCTGCTCGCCGAAGCGGGACTCGAGGACGGCTTCTCCCTGGAGGTCCTCACGCCGCCGATCGAGGACTTCGATGTCGTCGGCGAGGTGATCCAGCAGCAGCTCGAGCCGCTGGGCATCGAGCTGCAGCTGCGCGCCGTGGAGCCGTCCCAGACGGCCGAGCTCTTCCTCGCGAACGAGGAGGGCGACGCGCTGGTCACCCTGACGGCCGGCCAGGCCGACCCCTCGCTCACCACGCAGCTCTACGTGGAGAGCTTCGGCAACCCCGGCGACCACACCACCGATGAGGTCCGTCGCCTCCACGAGCTGACCGTGGCGACCGTGGACGAGCAGGAGCGCGAGGAGCTCGTGCACGACCTCGTGCGCGAGGCCGTGGCAGAGGAGTCGTTCAACGTGCCGCTGGTCTTCCGCGCCAGCGGCTACCTCACGCGCGAGGAGGTCGTCGGCTTCGAGCCCCATGGCGCGGCCCTGCACCAGGTCCGTGGGGTGGGGATCCGCGCGGACGCCGACCGCTGATACGGCGACGCCCTCGGGCCCGGTCGTCGCTCGACCGGGCCCGAGGGCGTGCGGTGCGTCCGTCGAGGGGTCTATCGCCCACGCACCGCAAGGCTCCACCAGCGGCGCGGCGCGGACGAACGGTGGACGTCAGTCTCCGCCGTGGACGCGGATCCGCTCACCTGTGACGTAACCGGCAGCGTCCGAGACGAGGAAGCGCACGACGCCGGCGACGTCCTCGGGGCGGCACACGCGGCCGAAGGGCATGGTCTCGTCGAGCTGCCGGATGTCGTCCACGCCCCGGGCCTTGACCAGTCGGCGTCCCATCTCGGTCTCCACGAGCCCCGGCGCGACGATATTGACGTGGATGCCGTGGTCGCGCTCCTCCTTGGCCAGCGTTGCCGCCAGCGCTTCCATGGCGGCCTTCCCCATGTTGTAGGGCGCGCCGGTGGCGGCCATGCGGTCGGTGGCGACCGAGGAGATGAAGACGATGTCGCCGCGAGACCGCTCGCGCAGCAGCGGGATGGCCAGCCGGCACAGGTGATGCGCCCCGATCGCGTGCGTCGCCAGCAGGCGTCCCACCTCGTCCGGGTCGGTGTCGGCCACCGCGCGCCCCCGGCTGGCCACGCCGGCGTTGTTGACGAGGACATCGAGGCGCCCGAAGTCGTCGCCGATCCCGGCGATCAGGCGCTCGGCGTCCTCGAGCGCGTCGATCGATGCCTGATAGGCCCGCGCCCGACGCCCGAGCCCCTCGATCTCCCTCACGGTCTCGTCTGCCGCATCGGCATCACGGCGGTAGCTGACCGCGACATCCGCGCCATCGGCCGCCAGCGCGAGGCTGATGGCCCGGCCGATGCCGCGCCCGCCACCGGTGACCAGCGCGAGGCGGCCCTCGAGCTCATCCGTCATCATCCGCTCCCTCGTCGTCGCCCGGCGTGGTCGGCGCCACGGCCGGCTGAAGTGAACGGCCCCGCGACCTCGCCGTGACGAGGCCGCGGGGCCGAGGTCGGCTCAGGTGCCTACACGCGCTCGATGATGGTGGCGTTGGACAGGCCACCGCCCTCGCACATCACCTGCATGCCGTAGGTGCCGCCGGTGCGCCGCAGCTCGTGGACCAGCGTGGCCATGAGCTTGCCGCCGGTGGCGCCCAGCGGGTGGCCCAGTGCCATCGCGCCGCCATTGACGTTGGTGCGCTCGAGCGAGGCGCCGGTCTCGTGCGCCCAGGCCGCGACGACCGGGGCGAAGGCCTCGTTGACCTCGAAGCAGTCGATGTCGTCGATGGTGAGCCCGGCCCGCTTGAGCGCCATCTCGGTCGCCGGGATCGGCCCGGTGAGCATGAAGACGGGGTCGCTGCCGGTGACGGCCAGCGTGTGGATGCGCGCCAGGGGCGTGAGCCCGTGACGCTCGACCGCGTCGCCGGAGGCCACGAGCACCGCCGACGCCCCGTCGGCGATCTGGCTGGAGGTCGCCGGGGTCAGCACGCCGCCCTCGCGCATCGGCTGCAGCGAGGCCATCTTCTCCAGCGAGACGTCGGGGCGGAAGCCCTCATCCTGCGCCACGCCCTCGTAGGGGGCGACCTCGGCGTCGAAGCGGCCCTCCGCCCAGGCGGTGGCGGCGCGCTGGTGGCTGGCCTGGGCCATCTTCTCGAGCTCCTCGCGGGAGAAGCCCCACTTCTCGGCGATCAGCTCCGCGCCGCGGAACTGCGAGATCTCCTGGTCGCCGTAGCGCTCGAGCCAGCCGGCGCTGTCGAAGGGCTTGCCGTAGCCGGCCTTGACGCCGGCGATGGGCGCGGCGCCGATCGGCACCATGCTCATGTTCTCGACGCCGCCGCCGATCACGAAGTCCTGCGTACCAGACATCACCGCCTGGGCGGCGAAGTGCACGGCCTGCTGCGAGGAGCCGCACTGGCGGTCCAGCGTCGTGCCCGGCACGGACTCGGGCAGCCCGGCGGACAGCCAGGCGGTGCGCGCGAGGTTGCCCGCCTGGGCGCCGACCTGGTCCACGCAGCCGAAGATCACGTCGTCCACGCTGGACGGGTCGAGGCCGGTGCGCTCGAGCACCGCCTTGAGGACATGGGCCCCGAGGTCGGCGGGATGGACCTCGGAGAGGCCTCCTCCCTTCCGGCCGGTCGGGGTGCGAACGGCATCGACGATGTATGCGTCGGTCATGGCAGTCACTTTCCTCGAGATGTGTCCGTGGCGGCCGGGTCAGCCGCCGACCTTGGTTGCGCGCCCCTCCCAGTAGGGGTCGCGCAGCTGGCGCTTGAGCATCTTGCCGGAGGGGTTGCGGGGGATCTCGTCGATGCGCTCGTAGCTGCGCGGCGACTTGTAGTCGGCCAGGTGCTCACGGCAGTGCGCGTCGAGATCCTCGTCGGTGGCGTCCGCGCCCGGGTAGAGCGAGATCGTCGCGTGCACCTGCTCGCCCCACTCCTCGGACGGGATGCCGAAGACCGCGGAGTCCGACACCGCGGGGTGGGCGACCAGGACGGCCTCGATCTCCGCCGGGTAGATGTTGACGCCGCCGGAGATGATCATGTCCGTGCGGCGATCGCAGATGTAGTAGTAGTCCTCCTCGTCGCGATAGGCGATGTCGCCCACGGTGAGCCACTCGCCCATCCTGGAGTCCTCGTACTTCTGCTCGGCCTTGTAGTAGCTGTTGAAGACCGTCTCGCCGCGGACGTAGAGGTCGCCCGCCACGCCCGGCTCCTCGATCTTGTTGCCATCCTCGTCGAACAGGCCCATCTCGACCTTCGGTGCAGGGCGCCCGCAGCTGCCGGGCTTTCGCATCTGATCCTCCGGGCGCAGGATCGTGTCGATGCCGAGCTCGGTCGAGCCGTACACCTCGAACAGGGAGTCGTCGCCGATCTTCTCGACGTACTTGCGCTTGAGCTCGAAGGGCCAGGGCGCCGCGTTGGCGATCACCCGCTGCAGCGAGGAGGTGTCGTAGCGGGCGATCACCTCGTCCGGAAGGTCCACGACCCGTCGGATCGGCGTCGGTGCGGAGAACGTCGTCGTCACGTCGTGCTGGTCGATCAGCTGCAGCCAGCGCTCCGGGTCGAACTTGCGCATCACCACGACCGAGCCGCCCATCAGCTGCACGATCTGCATGAACGACTGCGGGCCCGAGTGGTAGAGCGGCCCCGTGGTCAGATAGACGTCGCCCGGCTGGAAGCCGATCTCAGCGACGATGCCCATGACCAGCTCGGGGTCGAGGGCCCCGCGCACGACGCCCTTGGGGTAGCCGGTGGTCCCCGAGGTGTAGAACATCGCGGAGCCGGCGACCTCGTCCTCGCCCACCGGCTCGACCGGGGTCTCGGGCAGCCCCTCGCTCAGCGCGTCGAGGTGGGCCGCCCAGTCGGGCACCTGCTCGGCGGTGGCCCGGAATGCCACCCAGTGGTCCACGGCCTCGACCTCGCCGGCCGCGCGTGCGAGCTGGTCGGTCTGCTCCGGGTCGAAGAGCACGACCGTCGCATCCGAGTTGTCGACGACGTAGGCGGCCTCCTCGGGGCTGAGCCGGTAGTTCATGGGCACAGCCACGGCCCCCGCCTTGCGGGCCGCGGCGATGATGGCGATGACCTCCAGGCTGTTGCGCCCACACCAGACCACCTTGGTGCCGGCCTGCACGCCGAGGTCGACCAGTGCGTGGGCGTAGCGGTTGGTCAGCGCATCGAATTCGGCGTAGTCGAGCTGCCGGTCTCCCTCGATGACGGCAACGGCCCGCGGTTGCGCCTGCGCGAGCGCGGTGAGCGGATCTGGATCGGTCGCCACGTCGGTCTCCCTCCGATATCGGCATCCCTCAGGGTGCTGAGCGTACGCTAGTGAAGCACTTCCCGGGCCGCGGAGGCGGTGCGCGAGCGCGATCACCGCTTCCGGCGACGCGCTTGCTGATCGTTCGCTATGTTGCCGGCGCAGTGGCCGGGGAGCGCGACGTCCCATCGCATCGACGGTGTCGCACACCGCCGATGGTGGTGAACACCGCCGACTCGGCCCCCGGGAGTCTGAGGCTGCACAGCGGCCACACGAGGAAGGCGAGTCGAAGATGCCGATCGATCCGGATGCAGTGGGGGCGACGTCCGAGCCCGTCGAGCGCTCGTGGACGTCCAAAGACTGTCTGCTCTACGCCGTGGGTGTGGGCGCTGGCACCGAGGAGCTGGCCTTCACCACGGAGAACAGCGATGGCATCGAGCAGCAGGTGCTGCCCACGTTCGCGGTGATCGCCGGGGCCGGTGGTGGCGGCGCCATGCGCAGCATCGGCGACTTCGACCCCGCACAGCTGGTGCACGGCGAGCAGACCTTCGCCCTGCACGGCCCGATCCCCACCGAAGGGCGGGTGCGCACGGTGACCACCGTCACGGGCATCTACGACAAGGGGTCCGGGGCGCTGGTGGAGACGGAATCCGAGTCCGTCGACGCCGAGTCGGGCCAGCCGCGCTTCACCACGCGCTCCTCGGCCTTCATCCGCGGCGAGGGCGGCTTCGGTGGGGAGCGGGGCCCGTCGAAGAAGACGCCGCTGCCCGAGCGCGATCCCGACCATCGCGTGACCTATCGCACGCGTGAGGACCAGGCGCTGATCTATCGGCTCTCCGGGGACCGCAATCCGCTCCACTCCGACCCGGCCTTCGCGGCTCGGGCCGGGTTCGACCGCCCGATCCTGCACGGGCTGTGCACCTACGGCTTCACGGGACGGGCCCTGCTGCACGAGCTGTGCGGCTCGGACCCCACGCGCTTCCGGTCGATGGAGGGGCGCTTCACCAGCCCGGTCTTTCCCGGCGAGCAGCTCGAGGTCGCGATCTGGTCCGACGGTGGGCACGCGGTCTTCCAGACCCAGGGCCAGGACGGCCGCGTGGTGCTGGTTGGCGCCTGCGAGGTCGAGTGACACGACCAGCCGCGGGGCGCGGGACGTGAGGAGGCAACGATGACTGGCCTGTTCGACCTTCGTGAACGCAACGTGATCGTCACCGGCGGCAACGGCGGCATCGGGCTGGGCATGGCCGACGCGCTGGCGGCCGCCGGCGCGAACGTCGCGATCTGGGGACGCAACGACGACAAGAACGCCGCCGCGGTGGCCCAGCTCGAGGGACACGGGAACGAGGCGATCGCGATCCGCTGCGACGTCGCTGACGAGGCGCAGGTGGAGTCCGCCATGGAGCAGACCGTCGAGCGCTTCGGTCGCATCCACGGGTGCGTCGCCAACGCCGGGGTCGGCGGCGCCGCGCCGTCGTACCTCGAGATGACCACCGAGGAGTGGCGGCGGGTGCTCGCGGTCAACCTCGACGGCGTCTTCTTCACCACCCGCGCCGCGCTGTCCAACATGGCCGAGCACGGCGAGGGCGGCTCGATCATCACGGTGTCGAGCCTGGCCGCGATCGAGGGCCAGCCGCGCGGGCAGCACTACGCCGCCACCAAGGGGGCGCTGCTGTCGATGACCCGCGCGATGGCCGTGGAGTTCGCGCGCTATGGCGTGCGTGCCAACGCCGTCCTGCCGGGCTGGATCGAGACCGACATGACCGACGGGATGCTCGAGTCCGAGCCGATGCAGACCAAGGTGCTCAAGCGGGTGCCGGTCCGCCGGTGGGGGAGGCCCACCGACTTCGGCGGCATCGCCGTCTATCTCACCAGCGACGCGAGCACCTACCACACCGGGGACGTCTTCGTGATCGATGGCGGCTACGCCATCTTCTGACCCCGGCCACGCGCGGGGCACGAGGCCCGCGAGGAGACGAGGAGCAACGATGGGCACGCTGGTGGATCTCGAGCGCCGCGACGCGACGGCGGTGGTCACGCTGAACCGGCCGCAGGCGCGCAACGCGCTCTCGGTCGCGCTGCTCGACGAGCTGTCGACGGTGCTCTCGGACGTCGCCGACGACGGCGACGTCCGAGCCGTGGTGCTCACTGGTGCCGACCCCGCCTTCTGTGCCGGCATCGACCTCAAGGAGCTGGCCGCGGGGGAGCGCAACCTGGGCGAGGGCGCGGACGCGGTCGCGGCCATCGGTCGACTCGAGGTGCCGGTGATCGGTGCCATCAACGGCGTCGCCGTGACCGGAGGGCTCGAGGTCGCGCTGGCCTGCGACTTCCGCATCGGCTCCGAGCACGCGGCCTTCGCCGACACCCACGCGCGCGTCGGCGTGCTGCCGGGCTGGGGGCTGACCGTCCAGCTGCCGCGGGTGGTCGGCCTGCCGTTCGCCAAGCAGATGTCGATGACGGGCAACTACGTCGACGCGCCGACGGCGCTGCGGGTCGGCCTGCTCACGCAGGTGGTGCCCCACGATCAGCTGCTGCCCACCGCGCTCTCGCTGGCCGATGACATCGCCTCCTGCCACGCCCCCACCCAGCAGCGGATCCTCGCCGCGTACGACGAGATCGCCGAGCTGGTCGATGGCCCGGCCCAGGAGATCGAGGATCGCTACCACCGCCGGTGGAACACCGAGCTCGACCCCGAGGCGATCGGCGAGCGGCGGCGCGCCGTCACCGAGCGAGGCCGCGCGCAGCGGCACTGACCAAGAGCCAGGACCCGCACCCGGCGGCCGTGCCGGGCAGCGACGACGAAACGGTGCGCACATGAAGCTGTCCACGTCCCTGTCCTACGCCGCGGACCCGCGCGAGGGCGTCCGTCGAGCGACCGAGCTCGAACGCGCCGGCATCGACATGTTCTGGGTACCGGAGGCCTACAGCTTCGACGCGGTGAGCATCCTGGGCTACCTCGCCGCCCACACCGAGCGCGCGGAGCTGGCCTCGGGCATCCTGCCGATCTACTCGCGCACGCCGTCGCTGACGGCGATGACGGCGGCCGGCCTCGATGCCATCTCCGGTGGCCGGTTCGTGCTGGGCATCGGCGCCTCGGGTCCGCAGGTGATCGAGGGCTTCCACGGCGTGCCGTATGACCGCCCGCTGCAGCGCACGCGCGAGCTGATCGAGATCTCCCGCAAGCTGTGGCGCCGCGAGCGGCTCGAGTACGACGGCGAGGTCTATCAGCTGCCGCTTCCCCCCGAGCAGGGCACGGGTCTGGGCAAGCCGTTGAAGCTGATCAACCACCCGGTGCGCGAGCGGATCCCGATCTTCGTCGCGAGCCTGGGGCCCAAGAACGTGGCCATGACCGCCGAGCTCGCCGAGGGGTGGCTCCCGGTCTTCTTCCACCCCGACCGGGCGCACGAGGTCTGGGGCGAGGACCTCGAGCGGGGCCGGCAGCGGCGTGCGCCCGAGCTGGGCGAGCTCGAGATCGTGGCCGGTGGCGCCGTCGAGATCTGCGACGAGCAGCGCGCGAAGGAGCTGCGGGACCAGGCACGCCCGATGACCGCGCTGTACGTGGGCGGCATGGGGTCGCGCGACCGCAACTTCTACAACAACGTCTTCCGCCGCTACGGCTACGAGGCCGAGGCGGAGGAGATTCAGGAGCTCTACCTCTCCGGGCGCAAGCGCGAGGCCGAGGAGGCCGTGCCCGACGACTTCCTGCGCGCCACCGTGCTCGCTGGCGACGAGGGCTTCGTCCGTGATCGCGTCCAGGCCTATGCGGCGGCCGGCGTGACCCACCTGAGCATCACGCCGACCGGCGACGACCCCGAGGCCACGATCGCCAAGCTCAAGGAATGGACGAGCTGACCGGGCCACGTCCGCCCGCACCACCACGACGTCGGGATGCGAGATGGCCACGCCCCAAGGGATCGAGCCCCGCGCGGTCGAGCAGTGGTTCGGCGAGCACGTGCCGCAGGCGCGTGCGCCGCTGGACTACGAGCTGATCGCCGGCGGGCACTCCAACATGACCTTCGTCGTCTCCGACGCCACCGGGGCGCGCTGGGTGCTGCGGCGGCCCCCGCTCGCCCAGCGCCTGGCCACCGCCCACGACGTGGGACGTGAGCACCGGGTCATCGCCGCCCTGCAGGACACCTCGGTGCCGGTCCCCCCGGTCGTGGGGCGGTGCGACGACGAGACGCTCATCGGCCAGCCCTTCTTCGTGATGGAGTACGTCGAGGGCGAGGTCCTGCACGACGCCGAGGCGGTGGAGCGCCACCTCCCGGCGGCGCGACGCCGGGCCGCCGCGGAGCAGCTGGTGGACGTGCTCGCGCGGCTGCACCGGGTCGACCCGGACACGGTCGGGCTGGGTGACCTCGGCCGCAAGGAGGGCTACCTCCAGCGGCAGCTGCGGCGGTGGTCCACCCAGTGGGAGCAGTCCCGCACGCGCGAGCTGCCCGTCGTCGACCGTGTGCACCAGCGCCTGGTGGAGCAGGCCCCGGAGCAGGGGCCGGCGACGATCGTCCACGGCGACTTCCGCTTCGGCAACTGCCTGACGACCGCCGACGGCAAGGTCGCCGCGGTGCTCGACTGGGAGCTGTGCACGCTCGGGGACCCGCTGGCCGACCTCGGCTGGTTCCTGCACTACTGGGACGAGCCCACCGACCCGATGCGCGGCGCAACCCGCCAGCCGTCCCGCGCCGAGGGGTTCCCGACTCGTGCGGAGGTGGTGGAGCACTACGCGCAGCGCTCGGGTCGCGACGTCTCCCGGATCGACTACTACCGCGCGTTCGCCGCATGGCGCTCGGCGTGCATCGGCGAGGGGGTCTACTCGCGCTACCTCAAGGGCGCGCTGGGCGAGCCGCCGCCGGATCTCGACCTGTACCGCGAGGCCGTCGAGCACAGCGCGCAGCGCGCTGAGCAGCTGCTGGCGAGCTGAATCAGGAGGTTCGAAGATTTCCGTGCACAGTCCGGCGATGCTTGGCTATCATTCGCTAAGTGGGCGAGGGAGCGTCGGCCATATGCCTCCTCCCGCCCCGAAGCGACGCGGTTGGCCCCGCGTGACTGGGAGAGAGGCGAGCGTGGCAGTGCGCTTGATATCGGATCTCGAGAGGTCGGCGGCCTCATGGGTCGGGCCCGCCGATGATCGGCCCGGTCGCACGGCGTCCACCCGACCGCCACACCGCAGGGGAGGCGTTGCCTCGTGCTGACCTACACG
>SKLC01000218.1 GCA_007123425.1 Nitriliruptoraceae bacterium | reverse complement strand
TCCCGTGCGCGCTCGAGGGTCGCCGCCTGGGCGTCGGGATCGTCGCCGCGGTCCCAGGCGTCGCGCAGGACGTCGCGCGCCACCTGGTCGACGAGGCCGCCGTGCTCGCCACGCTCGCTTCCCGCGGCGGCCGCGGGGCCGCCCTCGCCCGTGCGGACCTCGTCGGCGCAGCGCCGGGCCAGGATGGTCGCCAGCACCTCGGTGGTGCCGCCCCGGATGGAGAAGCCGGGGGAGGCCAGCAGGGCGTCGCTCCACAGCCAGGCCAGCTCCGACTCCGGGCTCACCGCTCCGCCCGCCAGCTCGCGCACCGCCTCGATCACGTCCGCCTCGTAGCGGGTGCCCAGCAGCTTCAGCCCGGCCGCCTCGGCGACCGGCGCCTCGCCGCGGTCCATGTGCCCGGCCACCGACCAGGCCATCGCCCGCAGCGCCGCCAACCGGGCGACGAGCGGCCCGAGGATCGCCTGCGCGTGCGGGTCGGTGGGGTCGGCCTGCTCGAGGGCGGCCGCCAGCAGGGGATGGGTGGACAGCACCCGCTCGGGCCCGCCCCGCTCGAAGGACAGCTGCGAGGTGACCTGCTCCCACCCCCGGCCCACCTCGCCGATGACATGGTCGCCCGGCACCTGCGCGCCGTCGAACACCACCTCGTTGAAGTGGTGCTCGCCGCGCAGGTCGCGGATCGGGCGCACCTCGACGCCGGGCTGGCCCATGGCGACGATGCACTCGGTCAGCCCCTCGTGGCGCGACCCGGAGGCGTCGGTGCGGGCCAGCACGTAGGCATGGTCGGCGACGTGCGCGTTGGAGGTCCAGATCTTGTGGCCGTGCAGGCGGTAGCCGTCCCCGTCGGCCTCCAGGCGGGTGCGCACCGAGGCGAGGTCGGAGCCCGACTCCGGCTCGCTCATCCCCAGGCAGACGCAGGCCTCGCCGCGGGCGATGGACGGCAGCAGCGCCCGGCGCAGGGTCTCGCTGCCCAGCTCTGCGATGGCGGGCCCGATCTGGCGGTCGGCGATCCAGTGGGCGGAGACGGGCGCCCCGGCGCGCAGCAGCTCCTCGGTCACCAGCAGCCGCTCGCGGAAGGAGCGGTCCGCGCCTCCGTACGCGGTCGACCACGACATGCCGAGGAAGCCGGCCCGGCCGAGCTCGCGACTGAAGCCGGGGTCGTAGCCGCTGAGCCACGCGTCGCAGCGGGGTGGGCCGCCTCCGGCCGCCCGCCAGCGCGACACGAGCTCGCGCACCTCGTCGCGCAGCGTCTCGACCCCCTGGCTCATCGCATGGCTCCCTCAGACGTCGGAGTGTTGCCGGGGACCGCCATGGGCGCCCCGGGGCGGAACCGTAGTGCGCGGGCTGTCCGCGCCCGCATCGATGCGGGGCCGTGACCGGGCGCTCGCTAGCCTGCCGCGGCGAGGATCCCGCCCCTGGATGCGGCGGCGGGAGCGAGGGAGCTCGCGCCGGGGCCGGCCGGCATGCGGTGGTCGCCCGACGCGCACGGAGCCGCAAGGAGTGGCCACATGCCCATCGACCCCACCGCCGTCGGCGCCACGTCGGACCCCATCGAGCGGTCCTGGACGTCGAAGGACGCCCTGCTCTACGCGGTGGGCGTGGGGGCCGGCACCGAGGAGCTGGCGTTCACGACGGAGAACAGCCACGGCGTGGAGCAGCAGGTGCTGCCGACCTTCGCCGTGATCGCCGGCCTGGGCGGTGGCGGTGCGATGCGCGCGGTGGGCGATGTCGACCGCAGCAAGCTCGTCCACGGCGAGCAGGCCTTCACCCTGCACGCGCCGATCCCGGTCGAGGGCAGGGTGCGGTCGGTGACGAAGGTCGTGGGCATCTACGACAAGGGCTCCGGGGCGGTGATCGAGACGGAGACCGAGTCGGTCGACGCCGAGACCCACGAGCCCCGCTTCTCCAACCGCTCCTCGATGTTCATCCGGGGCGAGGGCGGCTTCGGCGGCGACCGCGGCCCGTCGCAGCGGATGGAGGCGCCCGAGCGGGCACCGGACCACACGGTGGCCTACCAGACCCGCCCCGAGCAGGCGCTGATCTACCGCCTCTCCGGTGACCGCAACCCGCTGCACTCCGACCCGGCCTTCGCGGCCCGGGCCGGGTTCGACCGTCCGATCCTGCACGGGCTGTGCACCTACGGCTTCACCGGTCGCGCGCTGCTGCACACGCTGTGCGACTCCGACCCGGCCCGGTTCCACGCGATGTCGGGCAGGTTCACCAGCCCGGTCTTCCCAGGGGAACGGCTCGAGGTCGCCATGTGGGTGGACGGGGACGAGGCGAGCTTCGAGACCCGCGGCGAGGACGGTCGCGGCGTGCTCGTGGGTACCTGCACGATCGGCTGACCGACGCGCGAGCCGCGGGCGACCGCGGCGATGAGCCGCCCCGGCGAGCGCGCCGGGGCCCCACACCGACGAGGAGCCCATCGTGGCCGCACCCGAAGGACTCGACGCCGCCGGCGTGGAGGCATGGTTCGCCCGGCACGTGCCCGCGGCGGTCCCGCCGCTGCGCTACGACCTGCTCGCCGGGGGGCACTCCAACCTCACGTTCGCCGTCACCGATGCCGACGAGCAGCGGTGGGTGCTGCGCCGTCCGCCCCTGGCGGCGCGGCTGGCGACCGCGCACGACGTCGGCCGCGAGCACCGGGTGATGGCGGCGCTCGAGGACACCCCGGTGCCGGTCCCACCCATGGTCGGCCACTGCGACGACGAGTCGGTGATCGGCGCGCCCTTCTTCGTGATGGGCTACGTCGAGGGGCACGTCCTGCACGACGCCGAGGCCGTCGAGGCGCATCTGCCGTCGGACGCCCGCCCCGCAGCGGCCGAGCACGCGATCGACGTGCTCGCCGACCTCCATGCCGTCGATCCGGACGCGGTGGGCCTGGGCGAGCTCGGGCGGCGCGAGGGCTACGTGGAGCGTCAGCTGAAGCGGTGGGCCACCCAGTGGGAGAAGACCCGCACGCGTGAGCTGGAGGTCGTGGAGCGGGTCCACGAGCGCTTGACCGCCCGGGTCCCCGAGCAGGGCCCGGCCAGCATCGTCCACGGCGACTACCGCTTCGGCAACATGCTCGTCACGTCCGCGGGACGCTGCGCGGCCGTCCTCGACTGGGAGCTGTGCACCCTCGGTGACCCGCTCGCCGACCTCGGCTGGTTCCTGCACTACTGGGAGCTGCCCGACGATGCCGAGGGCGTCAACGAGACCGCGCCGAGCCGCGCCGGCGGCTTCCCTGGCCGCGAGGACCTCGCCCGGCGCTACGCCGAGCGCTCCGGCCGCGACATCTCCGAGCTGGCCTACTACCAGGCCTTCGCCGCCTGGCGGCTGGCATGCATCATCGAAGGCGTCTACTCCCGCTACCTGCGCGGTGCGCTCGGAGAGCCGCCGCCGGGCCTGGACGCCTTCAAGCACACCGTCGAGCGCAACGCCGCGCGGGCCGAGCGCCTCCTCGACGAAGGCTGACCGCACCGTCGCGCGCGGCCCGGGCGGGCATCCCGGTCGCTCAGTGGCCCACGACGGCGCCCTCGGTCCGCGGGTCGGAGCCGCCGACCAGGACGCCGCCG
>SKLC01000066.1 GCA_007123425.1 Nitriliruptoraceae bacterium | reverse complement strand
CTGCGCGCCGACGTCGCCGAGCTCGCACGGCGCGCCCGCGAGCCCTACCTCGACCCACCGGGCAGCTGACCGGCCGGATGGCCGTGCAGGGCCCGGGCGGGACGAGGCCCGGGCGTCGCCCGGCCCGGCCGGGGGACTAGCCCGGCACGTCCAGTTTGGGGTGATCGTCGTGGCGAGGCGTCAAGCCGCGCGGGCCTCCGGCCGATGGTGACGGGGAGATCGCTGCAAAGGAGCCGTCGTGACCCGCATCCGCGCCAGCTGCCCCGTCTGCGGCGAGGTGGACCTGCAGCCGGCCGACGTCACGCTGCACCTCGTGCGCCACGGGGACGAGGACGTGGGCGACGGCAGCTGCTACCGGTTCGCCTGCCCGGCGTGTCTCGACGTGGTGACCAAGCCGGCCGACGAGCGCATCGCCGCCCTGCTGCAGACCGGCGGGGTGGAGGTCGAGCTGCTGGGCCCCGACGCGGGCCGCGAGCCGCACCCCGAGCTCCCCCCCGGCGGGCCCGCGCTGACGCCCGACGACCTGCTGGACCTCCACCAGCTGCTCGAGCGCGACGACTGGTTCGAGCGCCTCGTGGCGCTCACGCCCTGACCGACGCCGCGTCGGTCCCATCCCCACCTCTCGCGGGGACGGCTCGGGCCCCCGCCGCAGCGCTCGGCGGGGGCCCGACCGATGGACGGCTAGACTCCCGGGCACTGATCCCGGCCCGAGAGGGTGGTGGCGTGTCCGTCCCGGTGCTCGTGGTGCTCGCGATCGTGGGCATGGTCAGCCTGGTGGCGATCGCCGCGGTGCTCTCGCAGCTGATGGCGCGCCTCAAGCGCCTGGGACGGGACCTCGCCGAGATCGAGCAGGACCTGATGCCGCGGCTGACGCGCCTGCAGGAGGGCACCGAGGTGACCACGCGGGAGATGGAGCGCCTGGGCCGGTCCCTCGACGAGATCGGCGAGCACCGGTCGCGGTGACCGGCCGGCGACGCCGATCGTCCCCCGACAGCGCTGCAGGGGTAGACTGCGCGGAAGGCGTCACCGACGTCCGTGCCGCCCGTTGCCAGCCAGGAGCCTGCGATGCCGACCTTGCCCGGCGGAGCCGAGTGGATCGTGATCCTGCTCATCGTGCTGGTCCTGTTCGGGGGCGCCAAGCTCCCCGGGCTCGCCCGGTCGCTCGGGCAGTCCATCACGGAGTTCCGCCAGGCCAGCAAGGACGGCCAGGGCGAGGACCAGGACGGCGAGGACGGCGGAGGCAGCTCGGACACCCCGTCCGAGCGTGACTCCGACTCCTGACCGCTCGGCGTCGGGCGGTGGTGACCGCGGGGGAGATGACGCTCGGCGAGCACCTCAGGGAGCTTCGCCAGCGACTGCTGAAGGCTGTGATCGCGCTGCTGCTCGGTGCGATCGTGGGCTACGTGGTCTTCCCCTACGTGCTCGACCTGTTGATCGCGCCCTACTGCGCAGCGCTCGACACCCTCGGCGCGGACATCGCCGGCGACGTCGACGACCCGCGGGAGTGCAACCTCATCGCCTTCCGGCCGCTCGAGCCGTTCTCCGTGCGAATCAAGACCTCGCTGGTGATCGGGCTCTTCGTCGGGGGGCCGGTGATCTTCTACCAGCTGTGGCGCTTCATCACGCCGGGCCTGACCAAGCGCGAGCGCCGCTACGCCCTGCCCTTCGTCGTGCTCAGCCAGGTGATGTTCGCCATCGGGATCGGCTTCGCCTACCTGGTGATCCCCCAGGGGCTGCGCATCCTGCTCTTCCTCGGCGGTGACCGGATCGAGCCGTTCCTGTCGGCCAACGAGTACCTGTCGTTCTTCCTGACGATGTCGGTGGCCTTCGGGCTGGTCTTCGAGCTGCCGCTGGTGCTGATCTTCCTGGCCATGGTCGGGGTGGTCAAGGCCGCGTCCCTGCGCCGTGCGCGCCCCTATGCGGTCGTGATCATGGTGGTGGCCGCCGCCTTCATCACGCCGACGACCGACGCGGTCACGCTGTTCTTCATGGCCGGCCCGATGATCCTGTTCTACGAGCTGTCGATCCTGGCGGCCTGGCTCATCGAGCGCTCCCGGCGTCGACGGGCCACTGTGTGAGCGAGCTCGACGACACACCGGAGCCGGAGGTCGCCCGGCCCGCGACCGAGCCGGAGGTCGCCCGGCCCACGACCTGGCAGCGTGCCGTGGTGCAGGCTCGGCGGCTGCAGCTGGCCCGGCTGAGCGTGGTCGGGGTGCTCATGCTGGGCCTGGGGGTGGGCCTGGGTCGGTGGACCGCCCCGGAGGTCGATCCCGACGTCGGCATGGCGGTGGAGGCCACCGTGCAGCCCCTGGCGCTGGACGCCGACGCGATCTGGACCTCCGCGGTCGGCGACCGTCCTCCCGTGGCCGAGGGCGTGGGGATGGTGCGCCGGGGGGAGCGGCTCGAGGAGGTGGCCGCGTGGGCCGACGACTGGCTCCACGCCTACGACACCCTGCTGATCCAGCTCACCGGTCTCGACCTGCCCGCGGAGGCCCGGCCCGTGCAGCGCCACTTCGTCGGTGCGCTCACCCTGTCGCGCGACGCCGTGGACCTGCTGCGCCAGGCGACCGAGGTCGAGGACGACGGGGCGCGGCAGGCCCTGGTGGGGGAGGCGCTGCGCATCCGGCAGCGCGCGGAGCACCTGACGCAGTCGGCGCGGGCCGCGGTGCGTGACCTCGAGGGCGGCCCCGGCGACGTCTCCCGCCACCCGGAGCTGCCCGACATCGCCGACCTGGACGTCGCGGGCTGACCCCACGACGAGGACCAGTAGCCTCGTCGCGACCGCACACGCGAGCGATGGCCGAGTGAGCCGGGAGACCCCGTGGTCACGAGCGAACACCAGCTGGCGCTCGACGAGTTCGTCGAGGCGCTGGGCTTTCCCCCCGATGACTTCCAGGAGCGCGCGATCGACGCGCTGGTCGCCGGGCGCTCGGTGCTGGTCGCGGCCCCCACCGGCGCGGGCAAGACCGTCGTGGGCGAGTTCGCCTGCCACGACGCCCTGCGGCGAGGTGGCACCTGCTTCTACACCACACCGATCAAGGCGCTCTCGAACCAGAAGTACCGCGACCTCGTCGAGCGCTACGACGAGCAGACCGTGGGGCTGCTCACCGGCGACCGCTCGATCAACGGCGACGCCCGGATCGTGGTGATGACCACCGAGGTCCTGCGCAACATGATCTACGAGGCCTCGCCGCGGCTGCGTGACCTGCGGCACGTGGTCCTCGACGAGGTGCACTACCTCGCCGACCGCTCCCGGGGCGCGGTCTGGGAGGAGGTCATCGTCCAGCTGCCGTCGTGGGTGCAGATCGCGGCGCTGTCGGCCACGGTCTCCAACGCCGAGGAGTTCGGCCGCTGGCTCGACCAGGTGCGCAGCGCCCCCCTGGGCGACGAGGCGGTTGCGGGGGCCCCGCTGGCAGAGCACGGCGGTCGCGGCTGCGAGGTGGTCATCGAGGAGCACCGGCCGGTGCCCCTGCGCCACCACTACTTCGTCAACGACAAGGTGTATCCCACCTTCCGTGCCGGCAAGAAGCAGGGGTCCAGCCGCGAGCACCGCGAGCGGGCCGCCCAGGCGCTGGCGGGCGTGCCCAACCCCGACCTGCTGATGCTCGAGCGGCGGGCCCGCACGCGCAACCGCGTGAGCAACAAGGGCCGCCGCCAGGGTCCCGACGTGAAGCTGCGGTGGCCCTCGCGCCCGCAGGTGGTGGCCGAGCTCGACCACCGCGGGTGGCTGCCCGCGATCGTGTTCGTCTTCTCCCGCAAGGGCTGTGAGGACGCCGTGGGCCAGCTCGTCCGGGCGGGCGTGCGGGTGACCACCGCCGAGGAGCGCGAGGAGATCGCCAGGATCGCCGACACGATGCTGGCCGATCTGCCCGCCGAGGACCTGCGCGTGCTGGGCCACGACCGGTGGCGCGCGGCGCTGCTCGACGGCGTCGCCGCCCACCACGCCGGCCTGGTCCCGGCGTTCAAGGAGGTCGTGGAGGTCTGCTTCCAGCGCGGCCTGCTCAAGGTCGTGGTCGCCACCGAGACGCTGGCGCTGGGCATCAACATGCCGGCGCGCACCGTGGTGATCGAACGGCTGGAGAAGTGGAACGGCGAGTCCCACGTGCTGCTCACCCCGGGGGAGTACACCCAGCTGACCGGCCGCGCGGGGCGCCGCGGCATCGACCGCGTGGGCCACGCGGTGGTCAACTATCAGCGCGACCTCGACTTCCGCACGGTCGCGGGCCTGGTGGGCACCCGGACCTACCCGCTGCACTCGTCCTTCGCGCCCTCCTACAACATGGCGGTCAACCTGCTGCGCCGCCACGACCTCCCGCAGGCCGAGGCGCTGCTGGGCGCGTCCTTCGCGCAGTTCGAGGCCGACGAGGCCGTGCTGCGCAGCTCCGAGCGGCTCTCCGAGCTCACCGACGGCATGGAGGGCTACGAGCGCCATCTGCACTGCGAGCTCGGTGACTGGGCCGCCTACTGGGCGCTGCGACGAGAGCTGTCGGACCGGGAGAAGGCCGAGGCCAAGGCCCGCAAGCGCCAGGCCCGCGACGAGGTCCGGGAGGCGATCGCGGGCCTCGAGCCCGGCGACGTGCTCCACCTGCCCTGGATCGGGCGGCGCGGCCTGGCCGTGGTCGTCGGCGTCCACCTGACCAAGAAGGGCACCCCGCTGGCCCAGGTCGTCGCCGACGACCGGGCGCTGACCAAGGTCGGGCCCCGCGAGCTCGACCGGCCTCCGGTCCCCGTCGAGCGCGTCCGGCTGCCCAAGCGCGGCAACCCCCGCCAGCGCGAGTACCGCAAGGAGCTCGCCGGCCGCGTGCGCACCCTCGACCCGCCCGACCTGCTGCGCTGGGAGGACCAGGCGCCCCTGCCCGCGGACGACGAGCCCGACCACGGCCTGTCCGAGGAGGTGCTCGCGCTGCGGGAGCAGGTGCGGGCGCACCCGTGCCACCACTGCCCCGATCGCGCGGACCACGAGCGCTGGCAGCACCGTCACGACGAGCTCGACCGCGAGGCGCAGCGGCTGCGGGACCGCATCGAGGCCCGCACCGGCTCGCTGGTGCGGCAGCTGCACCGCATCCTCGACGTGCTCACGCGCCTGGGCTACGTCGACGAGGAGCCGGCCCCCACCGACGACGGGCTGCTGCTGGCCGGGATCTACTCCGAGGTGGACCTGCTGGTCGCCGAGGCGCTGCGCCGCGGCCTGCTGGACGAGCTCGACGCGCCCGAGCTGGCCGGGATCGCCGGGCTGTTCCTCTACGAGCCCCGCGGGGGCGATCCGACCGAGGACCCCGAGCTGCCCACGCTGCGTCTCTACGAGACCACCGAGGCGCTGCTCGATCTGGTCGAGGAGCTGCGTGGCCACGAGCGCCGCGCGGGCGTCGAGCAGCTCCGCGAGCTCGACGCCGGCTTCGTCGCGCCCGCCTGGCGGTGGGCCGGCGGCGCCGACCTCGACGCCTCGCTCGGCGACCTCGAGATGACGGGCGGGGACTTCGTCCGCAACGTCAAGCAGATCGCCGACCTGCTGGGGCAGATTCGCGAGACCGCCGACCGGGGCGGGCAGGAGGAGCTCGCCCGCACCGCCCGTGCCGCCCTCGACGGGCTTCGTCGCGGCATCGTCGACACCTAGTCTCCCGCTTCGTCCTCGACACCAAGGTCCCGCCGTGAGCGAGCTCGGCCCGCCGCTGCTCATCGCCAACCCCGCCGCCGGCCGGGGACGCAACGCCGTGCTCTCGCCGCTGCTCGCGGCCCTGCGGGCGCGGGGGATGGCCCCCGAGGTCGTGGTGACCCAGGCGCCACGGCACGCCACGGCGCTGGCGCGCGAGGCCGCCGAGTCGGGACGCCGGTTCGTCGTGGGCGTGGGCGGTGACGGCACGCTGCACGAGATCGTCAACGGCCTCGTGGACCCGGAGACCGGCGAGCCCCGCGGCGAGGACCTCGTGCTGGGGGTCGTCTCGGGCGGGTCGGGCTCGGACCTGTCGCGCACCTACGGGCTCGACCGTCCGCCCAAGGTCATCGCACGCCACCTCGACGGCGAGGCGACGATGGGCCTCGACCTCGGTCGGGTGCGCTGCACCGGTCGCGACGGCGAGCCCCGCACGGCCCTGTTCCACAACATCGCCGAGGCCGGCTACGGCGGGCTGGTGACCGACCTGGCCAACCGGTTGCCCCGGCGCGTGGGCGGCAGCCGCTACGTGCTCGCCACGGTCGCCGCGGTCGCGCGCTTCCGCCTGGTGCCCACGACCGTCCGGATCGACCACACCGAGGTCAGCGAGCCGCTGTCCAACGTGATCGTGGCCAACGGGCAGTTCTTCGGCGGCGGGCTGCGGGTCGCCCCGAGGGCGCTGGCCGACGACGGGCGCTTCAACGTGCAGGTCTGGCGCGGTCGGCCGATCGACGTGCTGCGCGCCCTGCCGGACCTGCGGGTGGGCGACCACCTCCTGCGCGAGGACGTCCGCGAGTGGCAGTCCACCACGGTCACGATCGACGCCGAGCGACCGCTCCTGCTCGAGGCCGACGGCGAGGTGCTGGGCACCACGCCGGCGACGATCGATCTGCTGCCCACCCCGCTGCAGATCAAGATCTAGGACCCGCGCCCAGCAGGCCGTGCGGCATCGCTCGACATGCCACGTAGGATGCCCGCCGACGCATCGACGAGGCGGAGGTGGCAGCAGCGTGAGCAGCCCGCGACTCGAGCGCGCCCGCGCGATCATGGCCGAGGCCGGCGTGCACGCCCTGTTGGTCGGTCCCGGCGCCGACCTGCGCTACCTCGTGGGCCACGAGGCGCCCCCGCTGGAGCGGCTCACGCTCCTGGTCCTGCCGACCCAGGGGCGCCCGTCGCTGGTGCTGCCGCGGCTCGAGGCGCCGATGGCCGAGCACGCCGCGGCGCACGTCGACCTGCTGGCCTGGGACGAGACCGACGACCCCGTGGCGCTGGTCGTCGACCGGCTGCGGGCAGCCGGCGCGACCGCGGGCACGCTGGCCGTCCAGGACCGCCTGTGGACGATGTTCACCCTGGCGCTGCAGTCGGCCCTGCCCGACGCCCGGTGGGTGCCCGGCTCCACGGTCCTCGGCGAGCTGCGCCTGCGCAAGGAGCCCGACGAGATCGCCGCGCTGCACGCCGCCGGCGCGGCCATCGACCGGGTGCACGCCCAAGTGCCGGACCTGCTGCGGCCCGGGCGGACCGAGCGCGAGGTCGCGACCGAGCTCGACCGGCTGATCCGCGAGGAGCACGACGTCACCAACTTCGTGATCGTGGGCTCGGGCCCGAACGGGGCGAGCCCGCACCACGAGGCGGGCGACCGGCGGCTCGAGCCGGGTGACGCCGTGGTGATCGACATCGGCGGCACCCGGGAGGGCTACTGCTCGGACATGACCCGCGACTACGTGGTCGGGCACGTCCCGGAGGGCTACGCGCAGCTGCACGCGGTGCTCGAGGAGGCGCAGCAGGCCGCGGTGGACGCCGTCGCGCCCGGTGTGCCCGCCGAGGCGATCGACGCCGCCGCACGCGACGTCATCGAGCAGGCCGGCTACGGCGAGCGGTTCATCCACCGCACGGGCCACGGCATCGGCATCGAGGAGCATGAGGAGCCGTGGATCGTGGCCGGCAACACCCGGCCGCTGGAGCCGGGCATGGCGTTCTCGGTCGAGCCCGGCATCTACGTGCCGGGGCGCTACGGCTCGCGGATCGAGGACATCGTGGTCGTGACCGACAGCGGGGTCGAGCGCTGCAACCACCGTCCCCGCGAGGTGGTGGTGTGCGGATGAGCGAGCGGGACGTGGAGGTGCGCCGGGCCCGGATCGAGGAGATCCGGGGCCTCGCGCAGGAGTACCGCGACGAGCAGACCATCGACTTCGGCAGCCCCACCGACGCGCCCATGCCCCAGGGCGGCATCTTCTGGGTCGCGGTCGACGCCGAGGGGAACCAGCTGGGCTACGCCGCCGGCACGATGCGCCCCTCGGGCTGCACGATCGGCCCGGTCTTCACCCGGGCGGACGCGCGGCGCCGCGGCGTCGGGGAGGCCCTGCTGACGACGATCCAGCAGTGGGCGTCGAACACGCGCGTGCCCGTGGTCGAGATCTCGGTGCACGCCCGCAACGAGGCCGGGCAGTCCTTCCTGGAGTCCCTGGGCTACCAGCCGCGCCGCGTGCTGATGTCGCTGACCCCCGAGGGGGCCCGCGACCCGGTTCGATGAGCGAGCGGCCCGGACGCGGGCGCGCGATCACCGAGCACGACCGTCGGCGGCTGCGCCAGTCCCGGCGGCTGCTGGCCGTGGGCGGGCTCGTGGCCGTCGCGGCCGTCGTGGCCGCCGCCCTCGCGGGGCTCCCGGGCCAGGTCGGCATGCTGGCGCTGCTGAGCGTGGGGGCCCTGGCCCTGGCCGTCGCCGGGATCCATGCGCTGGTGCTGGCGATGATCGACGACTACCGCGACCGGCCGGTGGCGCGGCGCCGACCGGTGCTGGGCGTCGGCATGCTGCTGCTCGCGGGGCTGCTGATGGCGATGGCCGGCGGGGTCGCGGCCGGATGAGCGCCGCCCGGGATCGGGGACGAGCGCTGGAGTGGAGTCGGCCCCGGTCGACCTCGTAGCATCACGGACACACCCAGAAGGCGACCAGGGAGCGCGCGGGTGACGGCGCCGGGAGGCAGGCAGGGGCAGCCGGTGGCCCCGGAGGGCGAGGGCGGGGCCGAGGCACCGCCGCGGGGCACGCTGCTGGTCGCGGACCGGGTGGTGACGCTGGGCCACGCCCGGACCGACGCCCGTGCGGTGCTGGTGCGCGGCAGCCGGGTGGTGTGGGTGGGCGACGACCCCGACCTCGCTCCCGAGCACCGGGACCACGTGGACCTCGAGGGCTGTGTGCTGGGCCCGGCGTTCGTGGACGCCCACGTCCATCTCACGCCCACCGGGCTCTCGGAGACCGGGCTCGATCTCAGCCCGGTCACCAGCGGCGAGGAGCTGTTGCGCGCGGTCCGCACCTTCGCCGACCAGCACACCGGGAGGGTGATCTGGGGGCAGGGCTTCGACCCGCACCGCTTCCCCGACGAGCTGCCCACGCCCGAGGACCTCGCGCGCGTGGCCGCGGGGCGCGCCGTGTACCTCTCCCGGATCGACGGCCACGCCAGCCTGGTCGACGCGCGCACCCTGGCCTCGGCGCCGCTGTCGCGCGCCCAGGGCGTCGAGCGCGACGCGGATGGCCACATCGTCGGGCTGCTCAAGCGCGAGGCCAACCACATCGTGCGCCGCTGGGCGGTGGGCGCGATGGACGAGCAGGAGCTCGCCGTCGCGCGCCGCCACGCCGTGCGGCTGGCCGCCTCCCTGGGCATCGCCTCGGTCCACGAGATGGGCGGCCCCGACATCATGGGCCTGGCCGACTTCGACGCCTGGGTCACGGGGCAGTGGCCGATCGAGGTGGTGCCCTACTGGGGCGGCCTCGACCTCGAGGTGCCGCTGTCCTACGGGCTGCGCCAGGTGGGCGGCGACCTCTTCCTCGACGGCTCGCTGGGCTCGCGCACGGCCGCGCTGTGCGCGCCCTACCACGACCACCCCGAGACCTCCGGGCACCTCGAGCATGACGACGACACGTTGAGCGACTGGCTGGAGGAGGCCAGCCGGGCCGGCCTGCAGGTGGGCGTGCACGCGATCGGCGATGCCGCGGTCGAGCAGTTCGTGCGGTGCCTGCGCGACGCCGCCCGACGCCTGCCCGACGGCGGCCGGGACGTGCTGCGGCGCCTGCGCCACCGCATCGAGCACGCCGAGCTCGTGCCCGGCGAGGTCCTGGACGCGCTGCCGGGGCTGGGCGTGATCATGTCGGTGCAGCCGGCCTTCGAGGCGCTGTGGGGCGGTCCGGGTGGCATGTACGAGGCCCGGCTGGGGGCCGAGCGTGCCCGCCGGACGAACCCCTTCCGGGCCTTCGCCGATCGGGGGGTGGGCGTGGCCTTCAGCTCGGACGCCAACGTCACGCCGATGGATCCGTGGGGGGCCGTCCACGCCGCGGAGCACCGCCACCATCCCGAGCACGCGGTCAGCCGGCTCGAGGCGGTGTCGATGCAGACGCTCGGCGGCCGCTCGGCGGCCCGTCAGGAGCGCTACGTGGGCGTGGTGCGCGCCGGGCAGCGGGCCGACCTCGCCGCGTTCGAGGGCGACCCCTACGCCGCCGACGACCCCCGTGGCGCGCGGTGCGTGCTCACGCTGTCCCACGGCCGGGTCGCCCACGGCCAGGCGCCGCTGCCCATGGGCGTCTCGGGCTGATCGAGCCGGCTGCGGTGGTCGGCTGCTCCCGGCCTCCCGCTCGCGCGCGTCGGCGACGCGTGCAGTACAGCGCGCGACGTGTGTGACCTTTCGCACGTGGCCGCCGTGTCACTTGACGCATCCGCTCGACGCTGGTTGCGTCCCGGTCGGTTCGACCGTGAGGGAGCGGGGCAAGGGGCGGCCGGTCCGACTCGGGGAGCCGAGGGACCGAGAGCTTGTCCCCGCGGCCGCACGCGTCGTTCGTGGTGCACTCGCTCAGTAGACAACGTGGCGGCCCTGCCGTGCCGGACCGCCACGGCCCCAACGGCGAGGACACCACGCTGGTCGCACGGGGGGCTCCGTCTCGACGCGGAGCCCCCCGGAGCGTTCCACCGCCCACCGGTGCCGTGTCCGAGCCCTCGTCACGGGCGCGACGTGCTTGCGCGCACAGCCCTGCTCTGGTACCAACCGCGCCTCCACGGGGCTCGTCCGGACCGGGCTCCGCGGCACCAGGAGCAGACCGACGTGGCGGCAGCACGGAAGACGAGCACCGACGTGGAGGAGTCCACGAGCGACCTCGAGGGCGAGGGCGCCGAGGCGACGTCGCTGTCCGAGGACCTCGAGGAGACCTCCCTCGACGAGGCGTTCGCCGAGGAGGAGGACGACGACCTCGGCGGCGAGCCGGGCCTCGATGACGAGGAGCCCTCCGAGCTGACCGGGGACCCCCTCGACGTCGAGGGCGAGCAGGCCGCCACGGACGAGCAGGTGGCCCAGCCCGCCGATGCCTCCTTCGACGACGAGGACGACGAGGGCATCGTCGCCGCGGTCGCAGGCGAGGACGACGACCACGAGATCGAGGGCCTGCGGGACGGGGAGTTCGTCTGCCGGGCGTGCTTCATGGCCAAGCGCGATACCCAGCTCGCCGACCCGGAGCGACTCTTCTGCCGCGACTGCGCCTGAACGGCACCGCACAGGCGGCCCTGGCGCCGTTGCTGGCCGCCGTGGGTGGTCTGCTGCTGCTCGTGGCCCATCCGCCGGTGGGCTGGTGGCCCACGAGCTTCCTCGCTCCGGCGTTGCTGCTGGCCGCGCTCGAGCTGGAGGCGCGCGCGGCGTCCGCCGCGGGACGCCGTCCCCGCTCGGGCCGCCTCGGCGTGGCGTTCGGCGTCGTGGCCTTCGGGCCCATGCTGACATGGCTGATCCTGCCGGCGGGCTACGTGGGCTGGGCGCTGCTCGTCCTCGTCCAGGCCGGCTTCATGGGTCTGGTGGCGCTGCTGGGCGGTCGCGTCCTCGACCGCTGGTGGCTGGCGCCGGCCTTCGCGCTCGCCTGGACCGGCATCGACGCGTGGCGCTCGATCTTCCCCATGAACGGCTTCGAGTGGGGGGCGATCCAGTACGCCCACGTCGACGGCTCCTGGCTGCTGCCGCTGGCGCGCATCGGCGGAGGCCGGGCGATCACGCTGCTGGTCGTGCTCATCTCCGCGCTGGCCTTCGAGGTGGTGCGGCGCACGGCCCGCGCGCTGGCCGCCGCCGAGGACCGTCACGGCTACGAGGCGGCGCTGGGGTCGACGCGGGGTGCCGTGGGCGCGCTGGTGGCCGCGCTGCTGGTCTCCGTGCTGGCCACGATCGAGCCACCCCCCGAGACGGGTGAGGCGATGGACATCCTCGCCGTCCAGGGCAACGACATCCGCCACTGGGAGGAGCCCGACCCCGACCCGCCCACGCGGATCACGACCGCGATGCGCGACCTCACCCTCGACGCCGTCGAGGAGGACGGCGAGCCCGACCTGGTGGTCTGGCCCGAGTCGAGCATCGACCGCGGCATCTACACCGAGCGCGGCGCCCACCTGCGGCCCATGGTCGAGGAGGTGGCCACCAGCGTGCCCCGGCTGCTGGCGGGTGCGAACCTCGACGGCCCGGACCCGCAGACCGAGTGGCTCAACACCGCGCTGCTGTTCGAGGAGGACTTCCCCCACGAGGACGCCTACGTCAAGCAGCGGCTGGTGCCCTTCGGCGAGTACATCCCGTTCCGGCCCCTGTTCGACTGGTTCCCCCCGCTCGACCAGGTGCCGCGCGACGGCCTGCCCGGCCCCTCGGGCCAGACCATGGACCTCGGCGACGTGCGCGCCGGGGTGGTCATCTGCTTCGAGACGCTGTTCACCGACATCACCCGCGACGCCGTCCATGGCGGGGGCGACCCGGCCGAGCTGCTGATCGTGATCACCAACAACGCCTCGTTCGGGGACAGCGCCCAGCCCGAGCAGCACCTCACCCAGACCCGGCTGCGCGCGGTGGAGATGGGCCGCTACGGGGTGCACGGGGCCATCTCGGGCTCGTCGGCCTTCGTCGACCCGCAGGGGGGCATGCACCAGGTCACCCCGACCTTCGAGCTCGCCACGATCCGCCAGCAGCTGCCGCTGGTCGAGGGCATGACCCCGTATCTGCGCGTCGGCGACGTCGTGGGCACCGCGACCCGCGCGCTGGTCGCCGTGGCCCTGGCCGCGATGCTGCTGCTGTGGGTGCGCGGGCGACGGGCCACCCGCCGTGGCCCCGACCCCGACCCCGACGACGGGGGCGGT
>SKLC01000009.1 GCA_007123425.1 Nitriliruptoraceae bacterium | reverse complement strand
TCGGCGGCGGTGCCGCGGTCACGGTCGTGGCCGCGGGCGACGACGCGCAGGCCGCACGTGCCCGCACGCACCTCGAGCGCGTGGCCGCCGCGCTGGAGCCACACGTCGTCGACGGCCCCCTGCCCGAGGCCATCACCACGCTGGCAGCGCAGCGGGAGGCCGACCTGCTGGTGGTCGGGGCACGCGGCCGCACACCCCTGGCCGGTCTGGTCCTCGGCTCGACGGCGGAGCATCTGCTACGAACGTCCGCACGGCCGGTGCTGCTGGTGCCCGGCCCGCGCTGAGCCTCGGGCACCGCTGACCGCCGGCCGCCCAGCGCGACGAGAGGCGCACGGTGCGGCTGCAGGAGCTGGTGACGGTCTCACGTGAGGTGGCTGCGACCCGGTCGCGCAACCGCAAGATCACCCTGCTCGCCGACGCGCTCGCCGGCCTTCCGGCGGACGAGCGGGCCGCCGGCGTGGCGTTCCTCGCCGGCGAGCCGCGACAGGAGCGCCTGGACCTCGGTCCCGCGGCGGTGCACCGGGTGCGGCCCTCCCCCGCCGCCACCCCGACGCTGACCGTGGGCGAGGTGGACCGCATGCTCGCGGCCATCGCGGAGGTCGAACCCGGCGCGGGGTCGCGGACCCACCGCATCGGGCTGCTCGATGCCCTGCTGGGACGGGCCACCGGCCAGGAGCAGGACTGGCTGCGGGCACTGGTGCTCCGCGAGCTGCGGCAAGGGGCTCTGGAGGGCGTGCTCGTCCAGGCCATCGCACGGGCCGCCGACGTCGACGAGGGACCGGTGCGGCGCGCGGCGATGGTCAGCGGTGACCTGCGCGCCACCGCGCAGGCGGCGCTCGACGGCGGCGCCGAGGCGCTGGCCGCCTTCGGGCTGCGGGTGGGCGTCGGGCTGCAACCGATGCTGGCCGCCAGTGCGGCGGACCTCGAGCAGGCGCTCGCCGGCCTCGACGAGCTGGTTGTCGAAGCAAAGCTCGACGGTGCGCGCGTGCAGGTCCACCGCGACGGCGACCGGGTGCGCGTCTTCACCCGCAACCTGCGCGAGGTCACCGACCGGGTCCCGGAGGTGGTCGAGGCCGCCCGTGCGCTGCCGGCCCGCGCGGTCGTGCTCGATGGAGAGGCCATCGCGCTGGACCCGACGGGCCGTCCGCTCGCCTTCCAGGAGACGATGCAGCGCTTCGGACGCGACCGGGACGTCGCCGGGGCGGCCGCCGACCGACCGCTGCAGGTGCGCTTCTTCGACGTGCTCCACCTCGACGGCGAGGACCTGCTCGACCAGCCGCTCCACCAGCGCCTTCGTGCTCTCTCGCAGCTCGTGCCGGCCTCGCTGCGCATCGAGCAGCTGGTCACCGAGGACCCGACCGCGGCGAGCGACTTCCTGCGCGCCACCCTCGCCGCGGGGCACGAGGGCGTGATGGTCAAGGACCCGGCCAGCGCCTACGAGGCGGGCCGACGCGGCTCCGCCTGGCGCAAGGTCAAGCCGGTCCACACCCTCGATCTGGTGGTGCTCGCGGCGGAGTGGGGCTCGGGGCGCCGGCGTGGCTGGCTGTCGAACCTCCACCTCGGTGCCCTCGACGACACGGGCACCACGGGGACCGCCGGGTTCGTGATGCTCGACAAGACCTTCAAGGGCCTCACCGACCAGCTGCTGACCTGGCAGACCGGGCAGCTGCTGGCCCGCGAGGTCGCCCGTGACGGTCACGTCGTCCACGTGCGCCCCGAGCTGGTCGTCGAGATCGCCCTGGACGGGGTCGTGCGCTCTCCCCGCTACCCCGGGGGCCTGGCGCTGCGCTTCGCTCGCGTGCGTGGCTACCGGCCGGACAAGGACCCGTCCCAGGCCGACGGCCTGGCCGCGGTCCAGGCGATCCACGACGGCAGCCGTCCACCCGACGCCTGAGCCCGACGCGGCGGGGCGCAGGCTCGTGCCGGAGGCTTCTAGAAGCTGGCCAGCGGCCGGTGCGCCGCCGCCGGATCGCGGATCTCGAACAGCGAGCGCGGGGGAAGCTCCAGCGCCCAGGCGATGACGTTGCTGGGCACGGCACCACGTCGACGCTCGTAGGCGGCCACCTCGAGGTTGTACAGGCGCCGGGACGCAGCCAGACGATCCTCGGTCTCGATCAGCTGGCGCTGCAGGTCCGCGAACACCCGGTCGGCGCGCAGCTGCGGGTAGCCCTCCACGAGGGCGAACAGGCTCGTGAGCCGGTCGGTCAGCTCGTCCTCGGCCCGTGCCCGCGTGTCCGGGTCGACGTGCGGCTCCGTGGCCCGGTGCGCCTCGGCTCGGGCCCGCACCACGGCCTCGAGCAGCTCGCGCTCGTGGGCGGCGTAGCCCTGCACCGACTCCACCAGGTTGGGCACCAGGTCGTGACGACGCTGCAGCTCGACGTCGATGCCCGCCCAGGAGGCGTCGATTGAGGTCCGCTGCGAGACGAAGCGGTTGTAGGACAGCACCGCCCACCCCACCAGGGCGGCCACCCCGACGAGCACCAGCACCAGGGGCTCGGTCACGGGTGCCCGCCCGGCTGGCGGAGGTGGGTGCGACCACCCTCCAGCTGCCGCCAGAGCTGGCTCGGCAGCGCGGCGACGAGCCGGCCGAGGTCCTGGCGCACGGCGGGCAGCTGCCCGACGACGCTGCCCAGCGAGCCGTCGCGGTGGGCGGGCGTCCCCTCGAGGACCACGAGGTCACCGATCAGCTCCACGCTTCGTCCCTGGTAGGCATCCAGCAGCGTCGCCTGCAGGTCGGCGTCGAGCAGCAGGACCGCGAACCGGTCATCGGGGCACTCGACCCGGAAGCGCCGATTGAACTCGCTGGACTCCAGCTGGCGCCCCCCGCGCGTCACTCCCAGGCGCCCGAGCACGGACTCCGGTCCGATGCGGACCGGAGTCGGCACGGCGGCCGGGAGCCGAGCGATGGCCACGGTGGTCCGCCGCGTGCGATAGCGGTGGCTGTGCTGCTGGTCGTGACGGCGCTGCTCGTACCACCACCGGAACGCCGCACAGGGCAGCACGGCGCGCTGGCCCGACACCGTGGTCGTCACCGGGCCCTCGACCCCGAGCTCGAGGCCGTAGCGGCGGTCGCCCTCGGGCAGCGAGGCGCAGGTCGCCTGCAGCCGGTGCCGGTCCCAGCCCAGCGGCGCGGCCGTCGGCTCGAGGGCAGGGTCGCGGGTGACGAGCCGGTCCCAGGCGCGCTGTCGCCGCTGCCGATGCAGGTGGATGCCGAGCAGCCCGACGACCGCGAGCAGCCCCACGAGTAGGAACGGCAGCAGTCCCATCGCCAACCCCTGTCTCTGATGCCGCCCGCTCGGACCCCGGTCGCAGCTGCCCCCACCGGGCACGAGCACCGCCCCGACTCCGCGCCCGGGGAGCCTGTCACATCCCATCGGCGCACGACGAGCGGAGGTTGACCCGCGCGCTGCCGGGGCGCCCGGCTACGGCCGAGCGGCGGCCGAGCAGCGGCCGGGCGACGCCCCCGGTGCTCCCTCCACCGCCCCGAGGAGGCCCGGCCGGGAGCCGTCATACCCGGCGGGCACCATGTACCGCGCACGTCATGACCACCGGGGATGGAGACGAGGATG
>SKLC01000033.1 GCA_007123425.1 Nitriliruptoraceae bacterium | reverse complement strand
TGAGGAGCCCGTGGCGCTGCTGGGTACGGGCGACCGCGCCGGCGGCGAGGCGTTCCGCGCGGGCCTGCGCGCGGGGGTGGGCGGCACCCCCCTGCGCGAGGCCCGCGGCGAGCTCGAGACCCTGCAGGGGGAGATCGACGAGGCCCTGGCCGACGAGGTGGCAGCGATCGCGGTCGATGCCGGCGACCAGGCAGCGGACCTCGTGGCCGGCATCGACGGCGTCCCGGTGCTGGCGCCCTCCCCCCTGCTGTCCGAGGAGGCCCCCGGCGCCCTGCGGTGGCGGGTGCGCTGGGAGGTCGTGCTCGAGGTCGTGCTGACCCACCTCCTCGAGGGCGACGTGGAGCTGCCCGCCGACCTGGGCGTCGCCGAGCGGGCCTTCGCGCTCGATCACGGGCCGCAGGCAGGCGACGCGGTCGCGGCCGTCGTCGCACAGGCGCTCGGGGAGCTCGAGCGTGGTGAGCGGGACCCGCTCGACCCGCCGGACGACGACGAGGAGCTCGAGGACCTCGCGCTCGACGACGTCGAGATCACCGGCATCCCGGTCCCGCCCGAGTAGCCGTAGGATGGCCGCGCCTCGCCGCTCGCGGCGAGCGCCCCCGCCGCCCGCCGCCGACGTGAACGAGGAGCCCGTGCGCCGCGCAAAGATCGTTGCGACGCTCGGACCGTCGCTCGATGACCCCGAGCGCCTCCGTGCGGCCGTGGCCGCCGGCATCGACGTCGTGCGGCTCAACTTCTCGCACGGTGAGCCGGAGGAGCACGCCGCCCGGCTCGAGGCGGTGCGCGACATCGGCCAGCAGCTGGGCCGCAACGTCGGCTCGCTCGGGGACCTGCAGGGCCCCAAGATCCGCCTCGGCGTCGTGCCCGACGCGGGGGTCGAGCTGGTCGACGGCGGGGAGGTCGTTCTCCTGGCTGGCCACGAGACCCTGGAGTCCTACGACGAGGACGGCACGCCGCTCCTGCCCGTGGTCTACGAGCAGCTCGCCGACGACGTGGAGCCCGGCGCCATCGTCCTGATCGACGACGGGTTGCTGCGCCTGGTGGTCGCGCACGTGGAGGGCGAGCAGATCTGGGCGCGGGTCGTGGCCGGCGGCAACGCCACCTCCCGCAAGGGCGTCAACCTGCCCGGGGTGCGCGTGTCGGCCCGCAGCCTCACCGAGAAGGACCGCGAGGACGTCGCCACGATGGTGGAGCTGGGGATCGACTGGATCGCGCTCTCCTTCGTGCGCGACCCCGAGGACGTCGAGGAGGTGCGCAGCCTCGTGCGGGAGCTGGGCGGGCACCAGCCCATCGTGGCCAAGCTCGAGCGCCCCGAGGCGGTGGACAACCTCGAGGGGATCCTGGAGGTCAGCGACGCGGTGATGGTCGCCCGCGGCGACCTCGGCGTCGAGGTCGGCCCGGAGCGGGTGCCGGCGATCCAGAAGGAGATGATCGACCTCGCCAACCGCACCTCCAAGCCGGTGATCACCGCCACCGAGATGCTCGACTCGATGATCCGCAATCCGCGCCCCACCCGCGCCGAGGCCTCCGACGTCGCCAACGCGATCTTCGACGGCACCGACGCCGTGATGCTCTCCGGGGAGACCGCCGCGGGCCGCTATCCGGTGGAGGCCGTGCGCACGATGGCGCGGGTGATCGAGGTCGCCGAGTCCGCCGCGGAGCGCATCCACGCCATGCCGCCGGTGACCGCGAACCAGCTGCCCAACGTGGTCGCCAAGGCCGCCGTGCAGGTGGCCGAGGACGTCGGCGCGGTGGCGATCGCGGTGTTCAGCTTCACGGGCTCGTCGGTGCAGCTGGTCTCGAAGTTCCGCCCGCGCCATCCGATCCTGGGCCTGACCGTGGAGCGGTCCGCGATGCACCGGCTCGCGCTGATGTGGGGCACGGCCGGCGCGACCGTGCCGGAGAAGGACCACTCGCGCGACCTCATCACCGCGGCCGAGGAGGCCTGCCTCGACCGCGGGATGGGCGTGCGCGGGGACGCGGTCGTGATCGTCTCCGGCATGCCCGGGGGCCACGGCGGGACCAACCGCGTGATGGTGCACCGGCTGGGCGAGGCCGTGGGCTGATGGAGCTGCCCCGCGACCTCGCCGAGGAGCGCTACTGCGTCCTGGCCACCCAGTCCCGCATGGCGGGCCGCCGCCACTCGGCGGAGCTGTGGTTCCTGCCCGCGGAGGGCGGCGTCTATCTCATGTCGGGCTCGGGCGGGCTCACCCAGTGGTGCTTGAACCTGCAGGCCGACGAGCAGGGGGTGGTGCGCGTCGACGGGCGCGCGTGGCTGGCGCGGGCGTCGTTCCTGCACCGGGACGACCCCGAGCGCGCCGCGATCCTCGCGGCCTTCCACGAGCGCTACGACCCACCGGGCAAGGACCGCACGCCCGCCTGGAAGCGGGACGCGATCGTCGTGCAGATGGTGTTCGTGCGCGAGCTCGAGCGCCCCTGACCGGTCGGTGCCCGGGCGGTCAGGTCCCCACGTCGACGGGGGTGGCCGGGGGCCCCTCGACGAGCAGCTGTGCGAGACGCTCGGGCAGGCGGCGGGGCGCGAGCACCTCCTCGGTGGTGCGCAGCTCCTCCAGGCTCCACCAGCGGGCCTCGTCGGTGCCGGCGTCGACCAGGGGCGCGTCCCGCGCGTCGAGCTCGGCGCGGGCCAGGTGCCACCGCTCGTGCTGGCGCAGCCACACCCCACGGAAGGCGAAGGTGACCGTGCGCACCCACACGCACGGGCCGGGGTCCACCTCCAGGCCCAGCTCCTCGGCCAGCTCGCGTCGAGCGGCGGCGGGGTGGTCCTCGTCGGGCTCCAGGCCGCCGCCGGGAGCCGTCCACACGCGCCGATCGTCGCCGGGCAGGTGCGCGACCAGCAGGACGCGGTCGGCCCCGTCGAGCAGCAGCACCCGGGCCGCGTCCCGCTCCAGCGGCGCGTCGCGGGTGGGCAGGCCCGGCTCGTCCTCCAGGCGCGGATGCGGCGGGACCACGCGGGAGGACAGCACCCGCCCCGCCTCGACGACGTGCAGCCGGTGGCGTCGGTCGACCAGCAGCAGCAGGTCCTCGTCGAAGGCGAGCAGGCGCCCCACCACGTCGCCCTGCACCGGGCCGCGCTCGGGGTCGTCGACCCACCGGCGCAGGCTGACCCGCTCGCCGATGTGCTCGGGCGTCACCCGACGGGCGTGGCGGGCGCGCAGGCCGATGCGGTGGCCGGGGCCCGGCGGCGTGGTCACGTCACGGACCGATCATGGGCGACAGGGGACCGTGCGAAGGTAGACGCTTCCGACGTGGCCGGTCAGCGCCCACCGCCCCCTGCGGCCCGTGCCCCGGCTCCCCTCCGGGGGCTCGTGCGCGCTAGGGTCGACGGCAAGCGCACGAACTCGTGGAAGGCGCTGGATTCGTGCGGGAGCGCGACACCCCGTACCGTGTCGCACCGAGCTCGAGGAGGAGGTCGTCGGTTGACGTACACCATCGCAGAACCGTGCATCGACGTGAAGGACAAGGCCTGCGTCGAGGAGTGCCCGGTCGACTGCATCTACGAGGGGCCCCGGATGCTCTACATCCACCCCGAGGAGTGCATCGACTGCGGCGCGTGTG
>SKLC01000426.1 GCA_007123425.1 Nitriliruptoraceae bacterium | reverse complement strand
GCCACGTGTCGGTCGTCGAGGCGCCGGCGCCGGGGCACCCCGGGGTGCAGGGCGCGGCCACGACCCCGAGCGTGCCCACACCGGCCAGCACCACCAGCAGCGGGCCCAGCCGCCCTCGACCGGGCAGCCCCCGGTGCAGGGCGGGCGCGAGCCACAGGAACGCGACGCCCGACAGCACCAGCCCGGCCAGCAGCAGCCCCCGCGAGGACCAGGGCGCACCCAGCGCGAACAGCTCGCTGATCGCCTGCTCGACCGGGTCGTAGCCGGCACGCGCCCATCCGGCGAGCGCCCAGCCGCCGACGTAGAGCAGCACCGCGATCAGGCCGAACCACAGCGCGCCCCGCACCCACCGGGGCAGCACGTCGGCCGCGTCCGGGACCCCCACCACTGCCTCCCACCACGCCTGGCGCAGGCGACACGCTATCCGGTCGCCCACGACCCCTTACATGCAAGCAAACACTTGCGTTAGGGTGGGTGGCATGGCTGACGTGTACAAGGCCCTGGCCGACGAGACCCGCCGCCTGATCCTCGACGAGCTGGCCGCGCGCGACGGGCAGACCCTCTTCGAGCTCTGCTCGCTGCTCATCTCCCGGCACGGCGTCGGCTCGAGTCGACAAGCCATCTCGCAGCACCTCGCCGTGCTCGAGGCCGCGGGCCTGGTCACGGTGCGGTGGCAGGGGCGCTCGAAGCTGCACTACCTCAGGCGCGCACCCCTCGTCGGCCTCACCCAGCGATGGCTCGACCCTGAGAGGGGCCCCACATGCGGATCCACCTGACCAGCGTGTTCGTCGACGACCAGCGCGCGGCGCTCGACTTCTACACCAACGTCCTCGGCTTCCAGCCCCACCACGACATCCCGCTCGGCGACGACGCCTGGTGGCTGACGGTCGTGTCGCCCGACGAGCCCGACGGCGCACAGCTGCTGCTGGAGCCCGCGGGCCACCCCGCCGTCAAGCCCTACCGGGACGCGCTGATAGCCGACGGCATCCCCCTGGCCCAGTTCCACGTGCACGACGTCCGGGCCGAGTACGAGCGGCTCAGCCAGCAGGGCGTGGCGTTCACCCAGCCCCCGACCGACCTGGGCGAGGTCACGATGGCGGTCTTCGACGACACCTGCGGCAACCTCATCCAGATCGTCGACGCCAGCTGACAGGCGCCCCGGCCGACATGCGGGCCTCGGCGCCGGCCGCGAGGTCATCCCTCCACGAGGTCCATGCGAAGGTGCTCGGTGATGTGCAGGAAGCGCGGCGGACGCTTCGCGTCGTCGCCGAGCGCTCGCCACGCCTCCTCCTCGGAGATCAGGCGCGGTGCCGTGAGCTCGATGTCGTCCCCGGCGATGGTCAGACGCGCATGTCCGGATGCCAGGACGTTGCGGACCCAGTCGGACCCCGAGCCGTAGACCAGGAGGAACACGTAGCCTCCCGCGACCGGAAGCGCCTCGAGGGGCGTCCGGTGGGTGGCCCCGGACGAGCGGCCCACATGCGTCAGGACCGGCCGCACCCCGCGCCGGAGCTCGATCGGGTTGAAGACCCGCTTGTTGAGGTGGGCCCACCAGCGTGGCATCGGCATGGCGCGCCTCCTCGGTGGCCACCCCCGCGATCATGCCACGTCGGAGCCCGCAGCATCCGGCCGGATCGTCCGCTCCGGGGCCGCCTCGTCAGGGGGTCCACCCGGGCCGCTCGGCGGCCTGGGCGATCCAGCTGGCCAGCTGCTCCTCGTCGAGCTCGTCGTCCTCGTGGATGTCGATGGCACGCGCCTCGGGGTCCTTGAAGGCCACCGGCGGCAGCGGCTCGAGCGAGGCGCCCCGGAAGAAGGTGACCTTCACGTAGCGGGTGAAGCAGCGGTAGCTGAGGAAGTACCCCCGTCCCGCGACGCCATAGAGGGGGTTGTTCCACCGCATCGCCTTCTGCACGCCGGGGACGGTGCGCTCGACGAGCGCGTCGAGGCGGCGTCCGAGGTCCCGCTTCCATCCCGGCATCGCGGCGATGTAGGCCTGCACGGGCGCGTCGCCGTCCCCCTTGGGGATCTGCGGGTTGCCGCCGGCCAGCAGGCGGGGCGCGGCGTCCGGCTCCGTGCTCATGGCGTGCCCTCCCTCGCCCGCCGCGCCCCGTCGGCGACCCATTGGTTGCGGGCCACGGCCTCGCGGACGAGCCCGACGAACGCATCCTCGTCGAGATCGTCGCCCTCGCGCAGGTCGATGGCCCGTCGCACCGCCCCTCCCAGGCTGGCGTTGAACAGGACGGCCGGGTCCTCCAGCGACGCGCCGTGCGGGAAGGTGAGCTTGACCTTGGCGCCGTAGGCCTCTGCGGTGCAGATGATCCCGTCGCGCTCCCACACCGGGACGCCGTCGGGATTGGAGGGCTTGCGCCACTTGACGGTCTCGACCACTGCGGGCTCGGCCCGGTGGATGAGGGCCCGGACGCGGCTTACGACCTCGCCGCGCCAGCCGTCGAGCCGATCGATGATGGCATCGACCAGCTCGGCATCGTCCGCGGCGTCGTCGTGGCCGGCCATGCGGACCTCCTCGGCTCGTGCGGGACCCACACTACGCCGCGCCGTCGTCCGCGTCGCGTGGCGTCTCGCGGTCACGCAGCCCCCGTGGGGCGTGGGTGGAAGGGCGAGGGGCGCCCCCCGGGGACCGCAGCCGCCGTCCGGGAGGCGCACGCGAGGAGGGGCAGCCCGATCAGTAGGGTTGCCACCACCGCTGCTGACAGGGGGTGCCCGTGGCCGAGGCCCACGTCGACCGGATGAGCGTCACCCGACGCATCGATGCGTCCGCCGCGCACATCTTCGAGTTGCTCACCAGCCCGCAGGGGCACGTGGACATCGACGGGTCGGGGATGCTGGTCGCCGCCGCGGACGCCGAGCGGCTGCGTGCCGTCGGCGACACCTTCGACATGCACATGGATCGCGAGCCCCTCGGCGACCTGCCGCTCGGGCGCTACACCGTCCGCAACACGGTCACCATCCTCGAGCCGGACACCGAGCTCGCCTGGACCGTGGGGGCCGTGGACCGAAGCCCGATCGGCCACGTCTACGGCTACCGGCTCGAGCCGATCGACGAGACCGCCACCGAGGTGACCTCCTACTGCGACTGGAGCGCCGTCCCCGAGCGGTGGCGCGAGCGCATGCCCTGGCCGGTCGTGCCGCGGGAGATGCTCGCGGCGTCGCTGGACAACCTCGCGCGCCTGGCGACCGACCCGCGCAGCTGACCGGTGCATGGCGGGCAGGTCGAGGCCGGCCCGCCGCCCCGGACGTCTGGTCGCCGGTGCTGACGGGCTCGGCGGGACGCGGTCAGGCGCGGGCGACCAGCAGGCTCTGCAGCGACCGGCCCACGACGCCCCGCTCGTCCTGGAGGCGCGACTCGGCGAGCCCCACCCCGTCCGGCTCGAGGCGGGTCCGGGCGTCGAGGTTCACCCACTCCCCCTCGGGGTGCCGGGACAGGTGCACGGAGAGGTCGGTGTTGATGAACCGCCAGTCGCCGGTGGACAACCACGCGCTCACGCCACTGCCCGCGTCCGCCGCCGTCAGCACGCGCTGCAGGGGCGTGAGCGCCGTCCCCGCGACCACCGGCTG
>SKLC01000440.1 GCA_007123425.1 Nitriliruptoraceae bacterium | reverse complement strand
GGCGCGCGCCCGCGGCCGCCGCCCCG
The DNA here is from genome assembly GCA_007123425.1 of Nitriliruptoraceae bacterium. Classification (GTDB taxonomy): domain Bacteria; phylum Actinomycetota; class Nitriliruptoria; order Nitriliruptorales; family Nitriliruptoraceae; genus SKLC01. Next base: position 3,550 of record SKLC01000440.1, on the reverse strand, counting down.
GCCCAGGAGTCCGCGACGTGAGCGACCAGGACCCCGAGCTGCCCCGACGCCAGCGGCGCCGCACCCTGCGCGCCGGGGTCTACGCGGGCAGCCTCGCCCTGGTGCTGTGGGCCGCCTCGGTCGTCCCGCTGCCCTACACCGAGTACGTGCCGGGCGCGCCCACCTCGATCCCGCCGCTGCTCGAGGTCAGCGGGACCGAGACCACCGAGATCTCCGGGGACACGGCGCTGCTGACCGTCCTGCTGCAGTCGAGCACGACCCGGACCGCGATCGGGGCGCTGCTCGACGGGGACCGTCGCCTGCGCCCCACCTCGGAGGTCATGCCCGCCGACGTGGACCGCGACGACTTCCTCGAGCAGGAGCGGCTGCGCTTCCGCCGGCAGTTCGAGGTGGCCGCCGCCGTGGGCGCGGAGGCCGCCGGCATCGACGTGGCCCTGGGCACCGTCCCGCTGATCGTCGACGTCGTGCCCGACGGTCCCGCGCACCAGCAGCTGCGCGCCGGCGACGTGGTGCGGGCCGTGGAGGGCGAGGAGGTCGACGGCGCCGAGCAGCTCCAGCAGCGGGTGCGCGAGCACGCGGTCGGCGACACGATCACGATCCGGGTGGAGCGCCGGGGGGAGCCCGTCGAGGTCGAGGTGACCCTGGAGCCGCTCGAGGTGCCCGAGCCCACCGGCCCGGAGATCGAGGAGGCGCCCGACGACCACGCCCCCGACGAGCCCGCGGACGGCGACGACGGGCAGGGGCCCGGCACCGACCAGGACACCGCGCCCGGTGCCGATGCGCAGCTCGACCCCGACGACCCGCCGCCGGGGCTGGGCATCTTCATCGAGACCGTCGCCGACCGGCTCGAGCTGCCCTTCGACCTCGACCTCGCCGAGACCCGGATCGGGGGGCCCTCGGCGGGCATGATGATCGCGCTGACCGTCTACGACCTGCTCGCCGAGGAGGACCTCATCGCCGGCCGCGTGATCCACGGCACGGGGTCGGTCGACGCCGAGGGCCGCATCGGCCCCGTGGGCGGCGTGCCGGAGAAGATGCGCGCGGCGAGCGAGGCCGACCTGGTGCTGGTGCCGGGGCTCCTGCTCGACGAGGCCCTTGCAGCGGCGCCGGAGGGCCTCGAGGTGGTCGGGGTGGACACCTTCGACGAGGCGCTCGAGGCGCTGCGCGAGACCCGGTAGCGAGCGGGCCCGTGCGCTCAGGCGGGCGCGGGCTCCCGCAGGCAGCGGCGCACGAACGTGCCCAGCAGCCGCATGCCGGTCGAGGTCAGCACCGACTCCGGGTGGAACTGCACGCCCTCCACCTCGAGCTCGCGGTGGCGCAGGCCCATGATCAGCCCGTCCGAGGTCTCCGCGGTGACCTTGAGCACCGGCGGCAGCGAGTCCCGGTCGACGACCAGCGAGTGGTAGCGGGTCGCCTCGAAGGGCACCGGCAGGTCGGCGAGCACGCCCTCACCGCGGTGGTACATCGCGCTGGTCTTGCCGTGCACCAGCTGCGGCGCCCGCACGATCCGGCCCCCGTAGACCTCGCCGATGCACTGGTGGCCCAGGCAGACGCCCAGCAGCGGGCGCTGGCCGGCCACGGCGCGGATGACGTCGTTGGACAGGCCCGCGTCGGCGGGCTCGCCCGGGCCCGGCGAGATCACCACCCCGTCGGGCAGGTCGGCGGTGAGCTCCTCCAGGCGGAACGCGTCGTTGCGCACCACCTCGACGTCCGCCCCGAGCTCCCCGAGCTCCTGCGCCAGGTTGTAGGTGAACGAGTCGTAGTTGTCCACGATCAGCAGCCGCGGACCGGTCCCCGCGTGGTGCGTGCTCATCTGGGCGACCTCCCGGTCAGCTGACGGTGCAGCTCGTCGCGCGCGATCTCACCGCCGCTGGTCGTGGGCAGCTCGTCGACGAGCTCGACCCGGTCGGGCACCGCCGGCCGGTCGAGATGCGAGCGACAGTGTGCCAGCAGCTCCTCGGCACCGACGCGGTGACGGCGGCGCCGGGTGACGCTGGCCACCAGCGCGGGGCCGTCGAGCACGGTCACCACCGCCCGGTCCACCGCCCCGTGGCGCTCGAGGACCTCCTCGACGTGGCGCGGCGCCACGAGCGTGCCGTCCCGGTGGACGAGCTCGCGCGCCCGGCCCACGTGGTGGAAGACCCCGTCGGCGCTCACGGTGGCCACGTCGCCGGTCACCAGCCAGCCGTCGTCGACGCGGGTGTGCGCGCGGGGCGCCGACCCCCAGCTCTCGGTGGCCACCTGCGGGCCCGCGACCAGCAGCATCCCGGGCTGGCCGGGCGGCAGCGGCGTGGCGAGATCGTCCAGGTCGACCACCACCGCCACCGTGTCGGTGACGGGCAGACCCATGCTCTGGGCCTCCACGCGCCCGTACACCGGCTGGGCGTGGGTGAGCGCCGCGGCCTCGCGCAGCCCGTAGCCCTCGCGGACCCGCCCGCCCACGGTGCGCTCCTCCAGCGCCGCGGCGGCGGCCGGGTCCAGCGGGCCCCCGATGGCCAGGCACACCCGCAGCGACGTCAGGTCGCGCCGCGGCGAGGTCGTGGCGAGCTCGGTGAGACGGTCCGGCCGCGCGAACATCAGCGTGGGCTGCTCGCGATCGATCACGGCCGCCAGCTCGGCGGCGTCGGGGTCGTCGAGCACGATCACCGTCGCCGCGGCCAGCAGCCCGCTCAGCAGCCCCAGCGTGAGCGCCATGGGCTCGTGGAGCGGATCGGCGACCAGCACCCGCTCCTTGCCGGCCTGCACGTCGGGGACCCACAGGCGCGCCTGGAAGGCGTTGGCGACCAGGTTCGCGTGCGTGAGGACCACCGCACCGAGGGTCGCCGGGGCCGGCGGGTAGGCCAGCACGGCCGGGTCGTCAGGGACGGGGCCGGGCGGGACCGACCGGTGCTCGCCGAGGCGCTCGAGCCGGGCAGCCAGGGTCACGATCGGGCCGTCGTCCTCCTGCCGCCGACGCCGGGGCCGCAGGCGCGTCAGGCCGCGGCGGGAGCGCCACTCGGTGCCGTCCACGGCGATCGCCGCGTCGGGCAGCAGCCCGGGCTGGCCCTCCAGGACCTCCAGGATGGCGCGCTCGGCGACCGCGCCGGTCGGGGCGGCGTCCGCGATGACGGCGGCGAGATCGTCGACCCCGGTCGTGGGGGACAGGGGCACCGCGATCGCGCCCAGGCGCCACACCGCGAAGAGCACCACCGGCGTGGTCGCGTGGTTGGGCAGCAGGACCAGCACCCGGTCGCCGGCCACCACCCCCTGCTCGTGCAGGACCGTGGCGACCGCGTCCACGCGGTCGCGCAGGGTGCCGTGGTCGATGCTGGCGGCCCCGGTGACCAGCGCTGCCCGGTCGCTGAAGTCGCGGGCGGCGTCGTCGAGGAAGCGCCCGAGCGCGACCTTGGGCAGGTCGTAGGTGGGCGGGACCCCGGGCGGGTACGCCGCGACCCAGGGCCGCTCCAACGCGGCCGGATCGGGCAGGGATGGCACGACGGGGACCTCGCGGCTCGCAGCAGGGGCGCGGACGGATCCCCCGAGTCTATCGCCGCCCCCGAGACCGCCCCCG
>SKLC01000068.1 GCA_007123425.1 Nitriliruptoraceae bacterium | reverse complement strand
CGGGCCGCGCCGTCCTCGGCCTTGACCGCGACCCCACGCGCACGGCCGCGGTCGTCGACCCACCCGGCCGCGAACACGCCCTCGGCGCCGATCTTGGCGACGACCCCCGCCCCGAGCAGCGCGGACTCCAGCCGGTCGATCCCACCGACGATGCGCGGGTGGGCGAGGCCGGCTCGGCGGACCTGCTCCCAGCGTTGGTCCACCGCCAGCGAGGCGTAGGCCCGCGCCAGGCGCGCCAGCGGCACCGCCACCGCCGGGGCACCGCACCCGTCGATGCTCACGGCGTCGAAGGGCCCGAGCGCCTCCTCGACGACGGCGAGCACCGGTCGCTGCAGCGGGCCGTCCACGTCGAGGAGCCGGTCGCGGGGGCAGGCCTGCTCGGTGCCGGCGAGCGCGAACATCGCGTGCTTGCCCGAGCAGTTGTGCAGGATCGGGGCGGGCGTGGCGCCGGGGTCGGCCTCGGGTCGGTCGGGCGGCGTGGTGAGCTGGTCGGGGGTGGTCGCCGAGCGGCGCAGCAGCCGGCGCACGGCCTCGATCTGCTGGCGCTCGCCGCGGTGGGAGGCCCAGCTGACGGCGACCTCGAGGTCCGAGGGCTCGCTGCCGGCCAGCGAGAGCAGCTCCAGGCAGGCGGTGGCCTGGAAGGGCTTGGCGCAGGAGCGCACGAACGTGGAGCGCTCGGGGTCGCCCAGGCTGGCCAGCACCTCGCCGTCGTCGTCGGCGACGACCGCCACGCCGGCATGCGTGGACTCGCCGAGCTCCAGCTCCCGGCGGGCGTCGCGCCGCGTCACCTCGGCCAGCGGTCCCGTCCTGCTCACTTCAGGATCGACAGCGCGGACGCTTCGCTGGGGTCGAAGTCCTCGACGATCTCGATCCAGGCCCGGGCGAGCTCCGGGTCGAACTGGGTCCCCGCGTGCCGCTCGACCTCCTCGAGCGCGACGTGGATGGGCAGCGCGCGCCGGTAGGGACGGTCCGTGGTCATCGCGTCGAAGGTGTCGGCGAGCATGAAGATCCGGGCCGGCAGATAGGTCTGCTCGCCCTTGAGCCCCTCCGGGTAGCCCCTGCCGTCCCAGCGCTCGTGGTGGTAGCGGATGATCTTGACCGCATCGCCGAGCAGCCTCAGGGGCTCCACGATGCTCTCGCCGATGACGGGGTGGGTCTTCATCACGGCCCACTCCTCGTCGTTGAGGGGGCCGGGCTTGTTGAGGACCGCGTCGGGGATGCCGATCTTGCCGATGTCGTGGAGCAGGTAGCCGTAGCCGACCTCGGCGCGGGTGGCGTAGTCGGGGGCGACCCGGCGGGTGAGCGCCATCGCGTACTGGTAGGTGCGGTCGAGGTGGCTGCGGGTGTAGCCGTCCTTGGACTCGCACACCTCGGCGAGCGTGCGCACCATCTGCAGATACGAGGTGGACAGCTCGCGGTAGGCGCCCTCGGCCTCCTCGCGCAGCCGGCGCTCGCGGCCCACGATCGTCTGCAGATCCTGAGCGAAGACCAGCAGCTGGCGGCGGGTCGCCTCGAGGTCGTCCACGCCGGTCGGCCTCATGGGCGTGCCGCCCCGCCGGGAGCCGTGGGGTCGGGCGCCGTCCCGCCGGGAGCCGTGGCGCCGGAGCGCACCTCGGTGATCACGTCGATGAGGTACAGCGGGCTGAACGGCTTGGTGAGGTAGGCATCGCAGCCCGCCTCCTCGCCGGCCCGCTTGTCCTCGGCACGGTCCCGAGCGGTCAGCAGCACGACCGGCAGGCGGGCGGTGGCCGGGTCGGCCTTGACACGGCGACAGACCTCGAAGCCGTCGAGGCCGGGCATCATCACGTCGCAGACGAGCACGTCCGGGCGGTCCTGGGCCAGCAGCGCGAGCCCCTCCTCGCCGTCGGTGGCGGTGGTGACCCGGAACTCCTCGAGGTCGAGGACGGTTCGCAGCACCTCGAGGATCAGCGGATCGTCATCCACCACCAGCACGTGCCGCTGTCCCATCACCCTCAGCCGTCCGTCTGGAGCAGTTCGCTGATGCTGGCCCGCCCATCGCGGTAGCGCGCCGCCAGCTCGTCGCGGATCCGGTCGATGCGGTCGAACAGCTGGCTGCGCAGCGACGAGAGGTGCCGCTCGTGCTCGGCGAGCCGGTCGATGAGCGCCTCGAGGTCGTCCGCCGGCAGCTCCGGCAGGGCGTGGAGGGTGGCTTCGTCGACGATCGCGTCGACCTCCTCGCCGTACTCCTCGGCCAGCCCCGGCACGCCCACCCGCGTGGCACGGGCCTGCAGCGGGTCGGTCGCGGCGTGGTCGCCGCCGAGGATGTCGGGCAGGCGCGCGAGCAGCGACTCCGCGTGGCTGTCGCCGTCCTCCTCGCGGCGCAGCAGCTCCGCGCGGAGGATGTCGAGGCGCCCCTGCAGCACCCGGCGCGCGTAGGACAGGCCGCGCTCCTCCTCCTCGCACTCGGCGCGCATGGTCCGCAGCTGTGGCGTCTCGCGCTCCTCGATGCCGCTGAGGTAGTCCTCGGCGAGGATGCCGTCGAGCCGATCCTGCCCCATCGCCTCTCCCGTGTCCGCGCCCGCGCACGTGGCCGCCGTGGCGGGGTCCCTGCATGGCCGTGCAACCGTACCGCCGACGGTGGCGCGACGCGCCAGGGGCCGTCTGCCGCGGTCCGTCAGTATCCTCCCCGCCATGCATGGGCAGCTGACCGACCGGTCCGTCGCCGACGTCTGCCGCGAGCTCGCGGACGCCGGCGCCACCGGCGTGCTCCACGTCGCGGGCGTGGACGCCGCCGGCCGGCTGGTCTTCGACCAGGGGCGCCTGGTCGCCGCCAGCTCCCCCACCCCCGGCTCCCGGCTGGGCGACCGCCTGGTCAACGGCGGGCTGCTCGAGGAGGAGGCGCTGCACCGGGTGCTCGAGGAGCAGAGCCACGCCCCCGAGGTCGGGCGCTCCCGGCTGGGCCAGCTGCTGGTCGACCGCGGGCTCGTGCCGGTGGACGCGGTGCGCCTGGTGGTGCAGGAGCAGCTGCTCGACGCCGTGTTCGACGTCACCAGCTGGCGGAACGGGACCTTCCGCTTCGAGGCCGACGCGGAGCCCGACGCGCCCGAGGTGCCGCTGGCCGTGCCCGTGGGCCAGGCCCTGGTCGAGGTCGCCCGGCGCCGCGAGGAGTGGGAGGCGCTGAGCGAGGTCATCCCCGACCTCGACGCGGTGCCCCGGTTCACGGAAGGCGCCTCCACCTCGTCGGCCAACCTCGAGCCCGACGAGTTCGCGGTCCTGGCCAGCGTCGACGGCTCCCGCAGCGTGCGCGACCTGGCCTACGACCTCGGCTACGGCGAGTTCGAGGCGGCGCGCATCGTCTACGGGCTGACCCTGCTCGGCCTGGTGGAGGTCGAGCTGCCGACGGACGAGATCGGCGCGGCGCTCGACGACGCGCTGGCCTACGTCGGCGGCAACGCCGAGCCGGGCGAGGGTGCGACCGGTCCGGGCACGAGGCCCGTGGACGACAGGGAGTCCGAGGGCGCGACCGCCCCGGTCGCGGCGCCCCTGGACGCTGCGGGTGCCGTCCACGCTGGCCAGGACCGCGAACTCGTCGGGCTCGAGCGCCGCGCTCGCGGTG
>SKLC01000012.1 GCA_007123425.1 Nitriliruptoraceae bacterium | reverse complement strand
CGCCGGGCGACGAGGGCGCGGTCGAGGGCCCGCCGGGCGAGGAGGGCCAGGCGGACGGGGCCGCGGTGGCGCTGGCCACGAGCGAGCACGACCTCGGCGAGATCCTGGTCGACGGCGAGGGCCGCACGCTCTACCTCTTCGAGCCCGACGAGCAGGGGCCGAGCACCTGCGAGGACGAGTGCGCCGCGAGCTGGCCCCCGCTGGTGGCCGACGAGCCCGAGGCCGGCGCGGGCGTGGACGAGGCCCTGGTGGGCACCGCTGAGCGCCGCGGCGGCGGCACCCAGGTCACCTACGACGACTGGCCGCTGTACCACTGGGTGGGCGACGGGGAGCCCGGCGACGCCACCGGCCAGGGCGTCGAGGACGTGTGGTGGGTGCTCGCCCCCGACGGCACGCCGCTGCGGGACGCGCCGACCGACGACAACGGCGGTCGCGACCTCGGCTACTGAGCCGGGTCCGCCGGCGCGGTGCGCTCGCGGACCTCCCGCGCGACCTCGCCCCAGCGGCCGAGGGCGGTGGGGTCACGGTCCCAGGCCAGCCCCGCGAAGTAGAGGATGAGCCGGTCGGCGACGTGGCGGTAGCGCGCCACGAGGGCGTCGGCCAGCTCGTCCCAGCCGGCCTCGACGACGAAGTGGCCCAGCAGCTCGTCGTCGATCAGCTCGGCCATGCCGCCGAGGTCACCGGCCTTCTGCCGCTCCCGCAGCCGCGAGGTCGTCTCCGGTGCTCCCAGCTGCTCGAAGACGAACGCGTAGTTCGGGGTCGACCCGTAGAAGGCGACCTGCATTCGGGCGAGGTTGCGCCAGGGGCGCCGCTCCTCCTCGGTGTCGCCGGGCACCGCGAAGCACGGCACCAGCCGGACGATGCCCGCGGGGTCGCGCCCCGCCCGGGCCGCGCCCTCGGCGAGGTTGGGCTCCACGGTCTCGGCCAGATAGGTCGGCGTGTTGAGCGGATGGACGTGGAGGCCGTCGGCGACCTCACCGGCCATGCGCAGCATCCACGGGTTGACCGCGGCCACGTCGATCGGCGGCGGGCCGCTGTCGATCTCGCCCGGGGCCCACATCGCCGGCAGCAGCGAGAGCCGGTAGAACTCGCCGTCATGGTCCAGGCGCTGTCCCCCGAAGGCGTCGAAGCAGGCCCGGACCGCGGCGACGTACTCGCGCAGGCGGGGGCCCGGCGGATCGAACTCGGCGCCGTAGCGGCGCTCGATGTGGGCGCGCACCTGCGTGCCCAGCCCCAGCCGGAAGCGGCCGCGCGTGGTCTCGGCGAGCTCCCACGCGACCTGGGCGGTGACCATCGGGCTGCGGGCGAAGGCCACCGCGACGCCCGTGCTGATGTGCAGATCCCCGGCCAGCGCCGCCGCCGCGCAGGAGAGATAGGCGGTCCGACCGGCCTCGGTGACCACCAGGCCGGAGAACCCGGCCTGCTCCGCGTCGCGGGCCAGCTCCTGGACCGCATGCAGCGGCTGGCCGGTCACCATCACATCGACGTCCACGCGCCCTCCCTCGCTCGGCGGGGCGCCACCATGCCAGGTCCCGGCACCACCCGTGACGATTCCTCGCGCCGCCCGTGAGTGCGATCTCTTCCGCGCCCCCAGCGAGGGGCAAGATCCTCCGCGCCCCTAGCGAGGGGCAAGATCCTCCGCGCCCTTAGCGAGGGGCGACGTAGGTCCGGGCGGCGACGTGGGGCGGCAGGGTCGCGTCGCTCACCGACCCGGCCACCGCCACGCCGGACTCGAGGCGCTCCTTGAGCTCGGCGTCGCGGCCGGGGATGAAGCCGCAGCGCTCGAGCAGCCGCAGGGCCTCATCGTCGGCCTCGAGCTCCTCGGTGATGCGCACGACGTGGACCGGTCCCGCCGGCGCGTGGTCGAGCCGCACGGCGTCGGCCTGGTCGGGACGGTTGCGCGAGCCGGGGATGGGGTTGCCGTGCGGGCAGGTCCCCGGGTCGTCCAGCACCTCGACGAGTCGCTGCTCGACGTCGTCGGAGATCACGCCCTCCCACCGCTCGGCCTCGTGGTGCACCTTCCACCAGTCGAGCCCGATGACATCGAGCAGCAGCCGCTCGGTGAGCCGGTGGCGTCGGACCGCGACCACCGCCTGCTCGAGCCCGGAGGCCGTCAGCCGCAGGGTGCCGCCCTCCTCGGCGACGGCGCCGCGGGCGCGCAGGTCGTCGAGCGCCGCATCGATCGCTGCGGGGTCCGCCCGCAGGCCCGAGCGCAGCGCGGCGATCGTCACGGCGTCGCCGCGCTGCTCCCGATCGAGGAGGATCTCGAGGGTCTCGGTGACCAGGTTGGGGTCTGCGCCCACGGGGGTCCTTGCCGGGTCGGCGGCGTCCGGACGGGTCGAGGTGGCCCCGACCCCACGATGAAGGGTAGCCTTACCTCTGTCCGGACCCGAACCGGCCCGGGCACCGACCCCGACCGCCCGAGGCTCCCGTGCCGCTCTCCCCCAGCGCACCGGCCGACGCCGCGCCGGCCCTGACCTGCCGCGGGCTTCGACGCACCTTCGACGGCACGGTGGCGGTCGACGGCGTGGACCTCACGGTGCCCGCCGGCAGCCTCACGGCCCTGCTCGGGCCCTCGGGCTGCGGCAAGACCACCGTGCTGCGCATGATCGCCGGCCTGCTGACCCCCGACCGGGGCCAGATCGACATCCACGGACGCCGGGTCTCCGCCGGCGGCCACGTGGTGCCGCCCGAGGAGCGCGGCGTGGGGATGGTCTTCCAGGACTACGCGCTCTTCCCGCACCTGACCGTGGCCAAGAACGTGGGCTACGGGCTGCCGCGCCGCCCGCGTGCGGCCCGGCGCGCGCGCATCGCCGAGGTGCTCGACCTCGTGGGCCTCGGCCACCTCGGCCACCGGCTGCCGACCCAGCTCTCGGGTGGCCAGCAGCAGCGCGTGGCGCTCGCCCGGGCGCTGGCGCCCAACCCCGCGGTGATCCTCCTCGACGAGCCCTTCTCCAACCTCGACGCGAGCCTGCGCACCACGGTGCGCGAGGACGTGCGGCGGATCCTCAAGGCCGCCAACGCCACGGCCGTGTTCGTCACCCACGACCAGGAGGAGGCGCTCTCGCTCGCGGACCAGGTCGCGGTGATGGACAGCGGCCGCGTCCATCAGATCGCCGACCCCCAGACCCTCTACACCACGCCCGCCACCCGCTTCGTGGCCGAGTTCGTCGGCGAGGCGGAGGTGCTGCCGGCCACCCGCGCGGGCAGCTACCTGGTCGACACGCCCCTGGGTCGGCTCCCGACCCTGCAGGCGGTCACCAGCGAGCACGCCTCGGTGGTCATCCGGCCCGAGGCGCTGCGGCTGCGCGCGGATGCGGGCGGGCGCGCGACGGTCGAGGGCATCTCCTACTTCGGGCACGATCAGATGGTCGAGGTCAGCTTCGACGACGGCATGGAGCTGCGCGCCCGGCGGGGCGCCCGGCTCGACCTCGAGCGCGGTCAGCGGGTGCGCGTCGACGTCGAGGGCCCGGTCATCGCCTTCACCGAGGACGACGCCGCCAGCGTGCCCCTCGGCGATCGCCGGGTGGTGTCCACCCTGGCCGCCTCCGCCTGACCGCCGGGCTCCTGACCGCCGGGCT
>SKLC01000322.1 GCA_007123425.1 Nitriliruptoraceae bacterium | reverse complement strand
GTCGGGATGCACCACGACCACCTCGTCGAGGCCCGCGCGCGCCAACCCCTCCAGTGCGTGCTCGAGCAGTGTGCGCCCCGCGACGTCGGCCAGCGCCTTGGGGCCCCCGCCGCCCAGCCGCTCGCCCCGGCCCGCGGCCACCAGCACCGCCGCGACCCTCATGCGGCCTCCTCGGCGGGGGTGGCGAACAGCATCCGGCCCTGGCGGCTCTGCACGATCGAGGTCACGTCCACCTCGAGGTCACGGCCGAGCAGGTCCACGCCCTGCTCGACGACCACCATGGTGCCGTCCTCGAGGTAGCCCACGCCCTGCCCGGCCTCGCGGCCCGGCTTGACCATGCGCACGCTGACCCGGTCGCCGGGCAGCACCGGCGGGCGCACGGCGTCGGCCAGCACGTGGAGGTTGAGCACCCGCACCCCGGAGATCTCCGCGACCCGGGCCAGGTTGCCGTCGCAGGTCAGCAGCGCGGCCTGGCGGCGCCGGGAGATGGCCGCGAGCTTGGCGTCGACCTCCTGGTAGGTCTCGTCGTCCTCGTCGCTGATCTCCACCGCCAGGGGCCCGTCGTCCTGCAGCTTGCGCACGGTCTCCAGCCCCCGCTTGCCGAGATGGCGGCGGCGGGGGTCGCCGGCGTCGGCCAGCTCCTGCAGCTCCGCGAGCACGAACGTGGGCACCACCAGCGTCCCCTCGAGGAAGCCGGCGCGCGCGACCTCGAGCACGCGCGCGTCGATGAGCGCCGAGGTGTCGACCAGCTTCACCCCCGCGCCCCGCGACGGCGTGGCGACGTCGAGGCGGCCGCGCATCCCGACGTAGCGGCCCAGGTCGGGGCCGCGCAGGGCGCCGAGCCGCGCTCCCGTGTAGGCCAGCAGCACCACCGCGAGCAGCGCGATGGGGATCGTGACCTGCGGGTAGGGCAGCACCGTCATCGGCAGCAGGAGCAGCAGGCCCACCAGCGCGCCCAGGCCGGCGCCGATCGCGCCCGAGATCAGCGCCACGGCAGGGACCCGCTCCAGGCGCTGCACCGCCGAGTCGACCCCGCGCACCAGGGCCCGGCCGCTCACCCCGCCCACGACGTAGCCGGTCAGCGCCCCCAGCACGGAGGTGACCAGCCGGGTCGTCTCCAGGTCGCCGACGTCCAACAGGCGGTCGACGTCCGCGCCCACGGCAAACCCGGCCGCGGTCAGCAGGAGCACCACCGCGAGCCGGACGAGCTCGGCCACCACCTGGCCGACGTGGGCGATTCGGGACACGCTGCGCCTCCTGGCAGACGTGAGCCTATGGCCAACGAGGAGGCCCCGACGCGACGACGCCGCCCGGCTGGCACCGGGCGGCGTGACATCGAGCGGGAGAGGACCTAGGCCTGGGACTCGGCCAGCGTCTTGTTGACCAGCTCCTCGGCCTTCTCCTCGTTCTTCTTGATCGCGACGGCCAGCTCGGAGAGCAGGATCTGCTTCGCCTTGGTCAGCATGCGCTTCTCACCGGCGGACAGGCCCTTGTCGAGCTCGCGGGTGGCGAGGTTCCGCACCACCTCGGCGACCTGGTAGATGTCGCCCGAGCGCAGCTTCTCGTAGTTGGCCTTGAAGCGTCGCGACCAGTTGCCCGCGGCCTTGCCCTCGGGCTCGCGCAGGACGTCGAGGACCTGCTCGACCTCCTTCTTGGAGACGACGCTGCGGATGCCGACCTCCTCGCAGGAGTCGGCCGGGACCATGAGGGTCAGATCGCCGTAGGTCAGCCGCAGAACGAGATACTCACGGGTCTCGCCCTTGAGCTCCCGTTCCTCCTTCTTCTCGATGACCGCTGCGCCGTGGTGGGGGTAGATGACGGTGTCGCCGACGCTGTAGGCCATGTGCTGCTGCTCCTGGGGTTCCCGGATGGTGGCGTGGTCAGGGCGCGGAGGGCGCCCGCCGCACGAGGGGGCGTGCCGGACCCGGGGCGGGAGGGCGAGCTGGCCTGCACGAGCCGTGCGGACTTCGACCCCCACACCGGTTGCCTCGAAGGCGCCTCCGCGACTCGGCACGTGCGACCGTGACAGGCGGGAAGCCTATCAGACAGCCACCGTCCGCTCAACCGACCTCGAGGCATCCTCGCAGGTCAGACGCGGTTGTTCGGACATGCAAGCATCCCGCGGGCCCGCGCCGACGCCGTCGGGGGCCGGCTCCCCGATCGCCGGGGGACCGGGGCCCCATGGCGCGCGGGGGCGGGCTCAGACGTAGCGCTCGAGGAGCGTGGCCTCGGCCAGCCGCCGCAGCCCGTCCTGGATCGCCCGCGCCCGGGTCTCGCCCACCCCCTCGACCTCGTCGAGCTCGGCGATGGTGGCCTCCATGATGCGCGGCAGCGTGCCGAACTGCTCGACCAGGCGCTCGACGATGGAGGCGGGCAGGCGGGGGATGCGCGACAGCAGCCGGTAGCCGCGCGGGGTCACGGCGCGGTCGAGCTCGTCGCCGTCGTAGGCCAGGATCTCGGCGATGCGCTCCGCGTCCAGCAGGTCGTCGGTGCCGATCTCGGTGAGGTCCTCGAGCACCCGGGGCAGCTTGCGGCGGCGGTCGGCGAGGTAGTCGCGCACCACGAGCTCGCGCTCGCCGCCGGTGGCCGACACCAGCTCGTCGAGCTGGAGCCGGATCAGGCGCCCCTCGCTGCCCAGCTCGGCGACGTGATCCTCGACCTCCTGCGCGATGCGGCGCATCATCTCGGCGCGCTGCAGCGCCAGCACGACGTCGCGCACCGCCACGGAGTCCTCGACCTCGCGGGCGGACAGGGTGGCCGAGACCTCGTCCAGCCGGGAGCGGTAGCGCTCCAGGGTCGACAGGGCCTGGTTGGCGCGGAACAGCAGCGCCGAGACGTCCTCGACCACCCGCTTGGTGTCGTCGAGGTAGAGCGTGACCATCCCCATCGACTCGGACACCGAGATCACGGGCTGGCCGGTCTGACGGGCCACGCGCTCGGCCGACCGGTGCCGGGTCCCGGTCTCGGAGGTGTGGATCGAGGGGTCGGGCACCAGGTGGACGTTGGCCCGCAGGATCCGGGTCCCGCTCTCGTCGAGGATCAGCGAGCCGTCCATCTTGGCGAGCTCGGCGATCCGCTGCGAGGTCGCCGCGATGTCGATCACGAAGCCGCCGGAGACCAGCGGTGCCACCTCGGGGGTCCAGCCGATCACGATGAGCGCGCCCCGGCCCGCGCGGATCACGCGCTCGATGCCCTCGCGCAGGATCGAGCCCGGCGCCAGGTTGGTCAGCACGGCACGCACCCCTGGGTCCCGGCTGGGCTCGGGCACGCTGCGACCTTCCTCGAGCGCCGGCGGCGGCCATCCCTGCGTGGGGGCGGGGCCTGCCCCGGCTCGTGCGTCCGCCGCGCGGAGGATAACGCAACGTGACGCGCGCTCAGCGGACCCGGGCACCTCCGTTCGCTGGCACCGGGGTGGCCGAGAGCCAGCCGGCGAGGGGCTCGGACCCGGATGCGCCGTCGAGCGCGGCCACCTCCCGGGCCACGGGCCGGGCGAGGTCGAGGAACTCCCGGTGCCCCCCGCGGCCCGGGTCCTCCGCGGTGTCCCGGGCGTGCACGAGCACCAGGTCGGCGTGGCGGCCGTCG
>SKLC01000176.1 GCA_007123425.1 Nitriliruptoraceae bacterium | reverse complement strand
CGGGCGGTGGAGGGCGCCCCGAGGTCGGTCAGCACCTCGGGGCGCAGGTCGGCGGGGGGCGCGGTCACCAGGCGGGGCGCGTGGTGACGCACCGCCTCGAGCGCCTCGGCGAAGGTGCGGCAGTCGTCGCAGGCGCGCAGATGCTCCTCCACGCCGTCGTCGAGCGCGACGCCGCTCGACAGCCGGGTGCGGACCTGCTCGCAGCCGACGCTCACGTGCGCCCTCCCGCCAGCTGCGCGACGATCCCCTCGTGTGCCCGGCGCAGCCACGTGACCAGCTCGTCCTCGGTCACGCCGCAGATGGCCGCGGCCTCCTCAACCGGCACGCCCAGCACGTCCACGAGCACCACGGCCGACCGCGCCTCCGGGTCGATCCGGCGCATCCCCGTCAGGAGCCACGCAGGAGCATCGGGGGCCGCCACCGGCCGATCCTCCTCGGCATCGTCGTCGGCGGGTGCCGCCTCGCGATGGGCGCCGGCGGGGGCCCCATCGCGACGGGCGTCGGCGGCGGCTCGGCGCGCACGCGTGAGCACCAGCCGTCGCGCGAGCTGCTCGTCGTCCTCGAGCAGGCCCGGGTCGACGCCACCGAGCACGGTCCGGGCCAGGTCGCGGGCCTGCGTAGGGTCGTCGAGCACCCCGCTCGCATAGCCCCACACCCACGGCAGCTGCGCGTCGACGAACGCCGCGGTGCGCGACGCGTGGCGTCGTTGCTCGCCTCGCGCCATGCCGATCCTTTCGTGTCGGCGCCGATGGTGCGCCATCGGCCGCCGTGACACGAATTCGAGCCCCGCCGCGCGGCAGCGCGGGCGAGGCTCGGGGTGGGGTCGGGCCCGGGGCGCCAGCGGCGAGGGCGATGCTCACACCGCCGCGATCGCCGCCGGGGCGGGCCTACCAGTAGTGCGGTCGGGGCCCCACGGCGCGACCCACGGTGCCCAGCACCGCCAGGATCAGGCCGACGACCAGCAGCAGGCCGCCGATGCTGGCGATGACCCCGGTGTTGAGCAGCAGCCAGTCGAGGATGAGCAGGAGGAGACCGAGCGTGATCATGGAGATGCTTCCTTCGTCGGGTCGTTCGGACTCGCTACGCAGCATGCCGAGGGGTCGCCGCCACCGGCAGTGGCCCGGGGCATCCTCCGCACCCCTCCTTTGGGCCACCGCCGAACGGCCAGGCATGGTCCCGTGGAGCGATCTTCACACCGAACCGCGACCTCGCTCCCGGCCGGGCTCATAGGCTCTCGCCGGGCCACTGGGAGCCGACATGACGAGCGAGCTCGCGCACCGGATCGACCGCGTGCTGACGTTGCTGCTGGGCGCCCTGTTCCTCACGGGCGCCGCCTGGTGCCTGCTCGCGTTGGCGGTGGGCGCCTGGCCCGGCATCGTCTCGCGAGGGGTCTACCTCGCCACCATCGTGGCGGCGGGCGCCGTCGGCGTCGCCGTGCTGGCGGTCGGGTGGTCGGGACGCACGATGCCCACGCCGCTCGCAGCGGTGCTGGTGGCGTGCGGGTCGGTGGCCGTCGCGCTGGTGGCAGGCTCGGCCGGGCCCCACGGCGCGGCCGTGCTCGGCGGGATGTTCACCTACGTCACCGCCATCTCGTTCCTGTGGTTCCGCCTGCCCGTCGCGCTCGCCCAGCTGGGTCTCGCGGGGCTCGTCCACGTCCTGGCCCTCCGGGTCGCGGACGCTCCGGGGGCAGCGGCCACCTGGCTGGTCACGCTGGGGATCGCCGCCGGCGGCGCGGGCCTGGTGGGTGCGCTGGGCTCCTGGCTGCGGCGTCTCTACCTCGTCGAGACGGACCTCGCGGCCCGGCTGCGTGAGGCCGATCTGCTCAAGTCGACGTTCCTGCAGGCGGTCTCCCACGAGCTGCGCACGCCGCTGGCCGCGGTGCGCGGCTTCAGCGAGACCCTCGACGAGCATCATGGGCGCCTGCGCGACGACCAGGTCGCCGACATGCTCGCGCGGCTGCGCGGGGCGTCGGAGCGGCTCGATGCGCTGCTCGGCGACCTGCTCGACGTCGAGCGGCTGCAGCGGGGCGACGTCCGCCCCCACCGGGCGCCGTGCGACGTGCAGGAACTGCTCGAACGGGTCCTCGACGATCTGCCCGCCGAGGACCACCACGTGGAGGTCGATGTCCCCGCGTTCGACGCGGACATCGATGCCGCCAAGGTCGAGCGCGTGCTCGCCAACCTCCTCCGCAATGCGGTCAAGCACACCCCCGCCGGCACCCGTGTGCGCGTCCGGGCGCGGCCGTGGACGGACGCGCAGGCAGGGGGCCGAGGCGTCGAGATCGAGGTCGCCGACGACGGCCCGGGACTCGACCCCACGCGGGCGGCCCGGATCTTCGAGCCCTTCGAGCAGGGCGGGGACGCGGCGCAGGCCGCCTCGCCGGGGATCGGCCTGGGGCTGGCGATCGTCCATCGCTTCACCCAGCTCCACGGCGGTCGGGTCCACGCCGGTCCGGGGCTCGACGGCCGGGGCGTGGCCTTCCACCTGCGCATCCCCGGCGGCGAGCAGACCGCGGACGAGACCGCGGGAACGGCCCTGGACAGCGTGCTCCGCTGACAGCGCCTGCGTCGCGCACACCACCCGGAGCACTACCCTCCACGCGGGTCGGGCGCAGAAGGGGTGGCGATGCGCGAGTGGTGCTTCGTGCACGGGGCTGACCTGCACCTCGACACGCCGTTCGCAGGGCTGCACGCCCACAGCCCCCAGCTGGCCGAGCTGCTTCGCGACGCCTCGCTGGACGTCCTCGACCGGCTCGTCGAGCTCGCGATCGACCGCGATGCCGCCTTCGTCGTCCTGGCCGGCGACCTCTACGACGGCGCCGAGCGCGGGCTGCGGGCGCAGCTGCGCTTCCACGATGCCCTGCAGCGTCTCGACGCCGCCGGCATCGCGACCTTCGTCGTCCATGGCAACCACGATCCCGTCGAGGAGGGCTGGCAGGCGATCCGCAGCTGGCCGCCGCGGGTCACCGTGTTCGGCCACCGGGAGCCCACCGCCGTCCCCGTCGAGCGGCACGGCCAGCGGCTGGCGACCGTCCACGGCATCAGCTACGGGAGCCGAGCCGTGCACGACAACCTCGCCCGCCGCTTCGCCCGCACCGACGATCCCGGCGTCCATGTCGGCGTGCTGCACGCCACCGTCGGCAGCGCGGCCGAGCACGAGCCCTACGCGCCCTGCACGCTGGACGACCTGCGCGCCGCCCGCCTCGACTACTGGGCGCTGGGCCACATCCACCGGCGGGCAGTGCTCCACCGCGGCCGGGAGCGCGGCGACCCCTGGGTGGTCTACAGCGGCAACACCCAGGGCCGCAGCCCCAAGCCGTCCGAGCGCGGCGCGAAGGGCTGCTACGTGGTGCCGGTCTCGTCGGCCGCTGCGGGCTCGCCCATCGGCGAGCCCGAGTTCGTCGCCCTCGACGCGGTCCGGTTCGAGCAGCTCGACGTCGACGTGACGGACCTCGCGGAGCTGCGCGGGCTGCACGAGCGCCTCCACGAGCGGGGCCTGGCGCTGCACGCCGAGGCCGGCGGGCGGGCGCTCGTGCTGCGGGCCCGCCTCACCGGCGGCGGCGACCTGCACGACGAGCTCGCCCGTCCCGGCACGGT
>SKLC01000042.1 GCA_007123425.1 Nitriliruptoraceae bacterium | reverse complement strand
CTGGACCCCGGGCTGCCGCGCCACGCCGCCGTCGCCGCCCACCTCCACGAGAAGGACGGGGACCCGGTGCTGGCCGCCGACCTCTACGCCGAGGCAGCCAGGCGGGCCACCAACGTGCCCGAGCGCACGCACCTGCTCCGCGAAGCCGCCCGGCTGCGACAGCGCACCTGACGACCCGTGCCCGGTTGACCGGCAACGCACGCCGTGACACGCCGCAGGCGATGCCGCTGCAGACCGACGGTGGAGGAGCCCAGGCAGGAGGCGACCAGGACGCCCTACTGCAGGGCAGTTGGCTCGGCGACGGGAGGATGGTCGAGCATGGCCTGGATCGCACCGGTGAGCACGGCGACCCCGTCACCGCGAAGGTCGGCGACCGGGACCGCGGGACGTGCGGCGTAGTCCGCATCCCGCACCTGCTGCTGGACCTCCTCGACGGCGGGCAGCGTCGACAAGCGCTCCAGCATCACCTCGAGTGCCGGCCGTGGTCGTTTGCGTGCGAGGTCGAAGTTGATCCGCACCAGCAGCCCGGTTGGTGTGAGCACGAGCCGGCAGGGCTGGACCGTGCCTTCGGGTGCGTCGAAGACGAAGTTGCAGGCCGGCTTGACGCCCGCTGCCCACGCCAGGCTGCTCACGTGCGGGCGAGCCCACTCGATCAGCCGCCGGGCGAGCGAGGCCTCTTCGTCGGTGGCGTGCTCCTCGAGCGCCGCGAAGAACGACGGCTCGTCCCAGCGGGGTGAGCGGCGGGCGACGTGCTTCCGGCGGGCGCTCTCCTCACCGAACCGGTTCGGCACGAGAAGCTCGAGATCGTCGACCTTGGAGTAGCCCAGCTCGAGGACCACGACCTCGAGATCGTCGAGCGTGTGGGCGTTGAGATACTCCACGGCGCGCTTGAGGTCCTCCGAGATCTCATCGACCGCGAACACCAGGCGGAACGCGCCGCGCCGCAGGTTGTCGGCAACGCGCGCCCGGAACTCCTCCACCTCGACGCCTGTGTCGCCGGCCGCGAACTGGGCGAGCTCGCTCAGCGAGGCCCCGTGCCGGGACGCCACGACAGCGTCGAGGTCGTCGTAGGCCAGACCCCACAGCCCCCCGGCATAGCCCAGCAGCTGCCCCACGACCGCGCGACGGATGTCGGCGTTGCGGTTGAGCTTCGCCTCGACGAGCGTGAGGCCGCCAGCGATGTCGACGAGCAGCACATCGAGGTTGCCGGCGTCCCGCAGCGGGAACTCCCGCAGCGCCACCACCGGCCCGGTCGTCCCCACGAGGTGCGGCGACTCGCCGACCAGATGCTGCAGCTCAGCCTCGTTGGCGTACGTGGCCACCTTCGGCGGCTGCCAGTCTCCGCCGGGCCTGCGGATCAGCATGGCATGCTCCCCCGGTCTCGCATCGACCTCACGTTTCGATGATGCGGGGCGTGGAGCCGGGGCTGCAAGGCCGTTTCAGACAGTGCGAATCCGGTCGGATGGGTCGCTGACCGCTCCGGCACTCGGACTCCCCAGGTCGCACCCACAGTTCCCCGGGGCTCACCGCCCCATGAACGATGCTGGCGCCCGACGGCGACCGTGAGCGCCAGGACCACGGCGGTAGCAGTTCGCTACGGTGAGGCCATGGCGGTCGACATGCACATCCGGGATCTGGACGAGGCGACCCACCGGGAGTTCGTCCGACGCGCCGAGGCCACTGGCATGAGCCTGCGTGCCTACGTGATCGACGTGCTGCACCGACACACCGCGCTGCCGTCGCTCGATGCGTGGCTCGACGAGGTCCGCGCCATTCCTCCGCTGCCAGCCGAGGGGCCCGACAGCGTGACGCTGGTCCACGAGGGCCGTGCGACGCCCGAGACCTGAGCCTGACGACGGTGATCGTCGACGCTCCGGCAGTGGTCGAGGGTCCGGGGAGCCTCAGAGCCTGACGGGCGTGTGGCCGCCATGCTGCGTGGACGAGACTGGCCGTACCGGCCCGGTCGACTGCCCGGCGTGATTGGCGCTCCGGGGCGCCGCAGCGTCACTCGAGCCAGGCCCACGCCTGGGGCTCGTCGTCGTGCGTGAAGGTGTCGATCTCGATGCCCGAGAACCGCTCTGCCGCCTTGGCCAGCATGCCCCCGGCACCGTCCTCGGTGACGACGGCGATGCGCTCGATGTCGTCCTGATGCTCGTTGATGAAGCGGAACTGGTCGTCCAGCGCCCCAATGAACGACGACAGCGACACATCACGGAGGCGGAACAGCAGGCGGATCTTGCCGTGCCGGGCGATGTCGTCGCGAAGCTCGCTGGCCGCCTGGGTGTACTCCTCCTCGGTCACCTCACCCGACAGCGAATAGCCGACCACGTGGTCGTGGCTCTGCTCCAAGCGGCGGATCATGGATCCCTCCTCAGCCGATGCGGCTCATCGAACGCGATCGCGCCTTCACGGTAACCGCGCCCCGGCGAGGGCACCCCGCCACCAGGACAGGGACTGTCGACCCGGCAGCCCGTCGTCGTTGCGACGGCATCCGGGCCACCAGCTCGACGAGGTGCTCGTGGAGCTCGGCTGGCGCCAAACCACCGCGAGGCGAGCAGTACGAGGTCCGCGTCGGTTCGTCGGCGGAAGGACTAGAGGCGGGCGGGTAGGCCGAACAGCGGGAAGAGGCGGCCGGTGTCGAGGAAGGCGTGCAGCGCGACCACCTCGCCGTCGCGGATCTCGACCACCTGGAGCGCCCAGGGCTCGTGGCCGTCGCCCGATGCGCTGCGCCGGTACTGGCCGAAGGCGGGCAGGCCGTTCGCCGCGGTCGGCACCAGCCGGGAGCCCTCGCACTCCGCACCCGGCCCGAGCATCCAGCCGATCACCTCCTCGCGGCCGCGCAGCCAGAGGTCATAGGGCGGCATGTCCTGGGTCGCGTCCTCATGCAGCAGCGCACGCAGCGCGTCCATGTCGTACTGCTCGAAGGCGTCAAGGTAGCGACCCAGCAGCCGCTGCTGGTCCTCGTCGAGGGGGTCGAGGACGTCCGCCTCCCCCGGCGCGCGCTCGTCCAGGGTGGCCCGGGCACGCTGCAGGGCACTGTTGACCGCGGCGACCGAGGTCTCGAGCAGCGTCGCCACCTCGGCGGCCCGCCAGCGCAGGACGTCGCGCAGCAGCAGCACCGCCCGCTGGCGGGCCGGCAGGTGCTGCAGGGCGGCGACGAACGCGAGCCGGACCGACTCGCGCTGGGCCAGCTGCTCCGCCGGGTCGTCGGAGGAGGGCAGCACGTGGCCGTCGGGCGCCGGCTCCAGCCAGCGGCCGTCGGGCAGCGCCACCAGCTCGGCCTGCGCCACCGTCGACGGGCCGGCGAGATCCATCGGCCGCACCCGCCGCTGCCGGCCCCGCAGCTCGTCCATGCACACGTTGGTCGTGATCCGGTACAGCCAGGTCCGCACCGACGAGCGGCCCTCGAACCGGTCGGACGCCCGCCATGCGCGGGCCAGCGCCTCCTGCACCGCATCCTCGGCGTCCGGCAGCGACCCGAGCATCCGGTAGCAGTAGCCGGTCAGCTCACGTCGGTACGCCTCGAGGTCCGCATCCACGCTCGCGGTCTCGACCGGGGTCCCCGCAGTGCCCGATGCCATGATCACTCCCTCTCCGGTCCCAACACCACGTCAAGCG
>SKLC01000239.1 GCA_007123425.1 Nitriliruptoraceae bacterium | reverse complement strand
TGAGGCGGACCGCGACCGCGCGCGGACGGCGGGTGTCCGGCCGTCCGCACACGGGGCCGCCGGCGCGATGCCCGCAGACGTAGCCTCGCGCACAGGCATGAATCGCCCACAGTCATCGCCCACATCCAGGAGCCCCGACCGTGACCCGTCGCATGCGACTGCCCGTGACCCTGGTCGCCGGTGGCGCGCTCGTGCTCGCGGGCTGCGAGACCGCGGAGGACCCCATCTCTCCCGATCCGGAAGGGCTCGAGGAGCCCGCGGACGATCCGGAAGGCGTCGAGGCGCCCCTCGAGGAGGAGCCGGAGCCCGGCGACGGGGAGCCCGCCGTGGAGGGTGAGGGCGAGGGTCGACTCTCACCCGACGACCAGGACGACGAGGACGAGGAGGGCTGAGCGCCCCTCCCCGTGGCCAGTGTCCGAATGGACGCTGCCTGCACCGTACGGGCCTGGCCCGGCGGCATAAGTTCAGGCGGCCTTCTACGGGCGTCGTAGACCGCGCCCCTCCAAGGAGCACGACGTGAAGAAGCACCTGCGCATCACGACCGCCGCGTTCTCCGTCCTCGCGCTCGCCCTCGTCGGCTGCGATGAGGACAACGGGATCGACGACGGCCTCGACGACGGGCTCGACGACAACGGCGTCGAGGACACCGACGACGGGCTCGACGACGACGGGCTCGACGACGATCTCGACGAGGACGCGTAAGCACCCGCGACGCGAGCGTTGGAGGCCGGCCCCGCGGGGCCGGCCTCACGCGTGGGCAGGTCCGACGCGCATCCCGTGCGAGGTGCCACACTGCCCGTCGACGAGGAGATCTCCCGTGAGCAGCAATGACACCGCCACCTCCCTGGGCTGGCTCTCCGAGCACGAGCTGGAGCTGACCCGTGGCCGGGTCCCCATGGTCTACGTCGACGCCGTGCCGGTGCGGGTCGACCATCTCGGCAGGGTCGAGCGGGTGGGCACGCTGCTGCGCGCTCGGGCCGACGGCACGATCAGCCGGGCCGTCGTGTCGGGTCGCGTGCTGTACGGCGAGGCGGTGCGCGACGCCCTGTGGCGCCATCTGAACAAGGACCTGGGACCCGAGGCGGAGCCGCAGCTGCCGGCCTCGCCCGCTCCCTTCACGGTCGCGGAGTACTTCCCCGACCCCGACCGGACCGGCTTCTACGACCCTCGACAGCACGCCATCTCGCTGTGCTTCCTCGTGCCGGTCGACGGTGACTGCCGACCATCCCACGACGCCCTGGACTTCGCGTGGCTGACACCGCTGGAGGCGAGCAGCCCCGAGGTGCTCACCGAGATGAGCGGCGGCCAGGACCGGCTGCTGCGTCTGGCGCTCGCGCACGCAGGCCAGCTTCCCTGATCTCGCTCACCCGCGCGTCCAGGCACCCCGGCCCGGGCGCAGCAGCACGGCTCAGCCGTCCGCCGCAGGGGTGACGCCGAGCTCGTCGAGCGACGAGTCGATCAGCGCGAGGGCCTGCTCCACGGTGGTGTCGCTGGTGCGGTGCGAGAGCACCGCGAGGCGCAGCGCCACCTCGCCGTCGATCACGGTGCTCGACAGCCGCACGACGCCGCTGTCGTTGATGCGCTCGAGCAGCCGGTCCTGCAGGACGTCGTCGCCCACCGCGCGGAATGGCACGATGCTCAGGTCCGGCGGCCCCCAGGTGCGCAGGCGCGGATCGGCTGCGAGGTGCTCCCAGACCCGACGCGCCAGCGCGAGCTTGTGGTCGAGCGCGTCGACGAACGCGTCGACGCCGTGCAGCTGCAGCGGCAGCCACAGTCGCAGGCCCCGCCACGCGCGGGTCAGCTCCGGGGAGAGCTCGCTGAAATCGGGCAGGGCCTCGTCGGCGTCGAGATCCCGCAGATAGTCGGCGTCCTCGGCGAACGCGCGCTGCAGATCGGCCCGGTCCCGCACGAGCAGGGCGCCGGTGCCGAAGGGCAGGAACAGCGACTTGTGCGGATCGAGGGTGATGGAGTCGGCGCGCTCGATGCCCGCCAGGGCGGCGCGGCCCGCGTCGGTGAGCTGGAAGAACCCGCCGTAGGCGGCGTCGACGTGCAGCCAGGTCCCCGTCTCCGCGGCGAGCTCCGCCAGCTCCGCCAGCGGGTCGACGGTCCCGGCGTTGGTGGTGCCGGCGGCCGCCACGATCGCCATGGGCCGCCAGCCTGCGGCCACGTCGTCCTTGATGGCCAGCCGCACCGCCTCGGTGTCCAGGCGCAGGCCGTCGGCGGAGGGGCAGACCCGGATCTGCTCGGCGCGCAGACCCGCGATGCGCGCAGCCTTGCGAACCGACGCGTGGGCCTGCGCCCCGACGTACACGCGCGCGAGCCCGTCGGCCCCCAGCCGCTCCCGGGCCGCCACGAGCGCGGAGAGATTGGCCATGGAGCCACCGCTGAGCAGCACGGCCTGCGCCCGCTCGGGGAGATCGAAGGACTCGCACAGCCACCGCAGCACGCCGCCCTCGAGCGCGACCGCGGCCGGAGCGATCCCGGGAAGCCCGGTGTAGCGGTTCAGGGTCGAGGCCAGCAGGTCGGCGACCGCGGAGGTGAGCAGCCCGCTGCCGGGGATGTAGGCGAGCTCGCCACCGGTGGTGGTCTCGCGACCGGCGGCCACGACCTCGCCGAGGGTCGAGAGCGCCGACGACATCGACCGGGGCGCACCGGGGCGCTGCGCCAGCAGGCGGGTGACGAGCTCGTCCGCGTCGCGGCGTGGGTGGATCCCGCGCTCACCGAGCCCGTCGAGGTGCTCGGTGACGAGGTGCAGCGCACGCTCCACGAGCTCCCGGGCCTGCTCCGGGCCCGGGTCGAGCGGAAGTCGCTCGGACATGTGCTGCGAGGTGGCGGGGGCCATGGATGCTCCACGGACGAGAGGGTGAACACCTGTCGCGCAAAGCCTACGGCTTGATCGCAGTTCGTTCGATCCACTTCCATATATGGCTACAGTCTGACGCTCAAGACCCCTTTCGGATGACGGATCGTCGTCAGGCCGACGGACGGAGCACAACGTGTCGCACGACCTCGACGAGCTCGACCTGGAGCTCCTCGCGCTGCTGCGAGAGGACGGGCGGGCCGCGGTCACCCGGCTCGCCGAGCAGCTGCACCTGTCACGCTCGGCGGTCCATCAGCGGCTGGCCACGCTCGCCGAGCGCGGGGTGCTCACCGGCTTCGTTCCCAGCGTGGATCCGAGCCGGCTCGGTACCGGGGTGGCCGCGTTCGTGCTGCTCTCCGGCGGGCCCGGGGGCCGCCTGGAGTACGAGCCGCTGCGCGCGCAGCTCGCGGCGCTCCCGCACGTCGAGATGGCATCGTTGGTGACGGGAGAGGCGGACGTGCTGCTGCTGGTGCGGGCCGGCGATCTCGACGAGCTGCGTCGCTTCCTCCTCGAGGACCTGCAGCAGGTGACCCAGCTCCGCAGCACCCTCACCCTGCTCGTCCTCGACGAGGTGATCCGCCGGCCCTTCCTCCTGCCCGGGGAGTGACCCGCCGATCACTCCCGACGCGACGCCACCGCGTCGCCGGGATCGCGCCCGGTGTCCCGGCCGGGCCACAGCAGCACCACGAGGTGCGCGGCGATCCCCGCGGCAACGGCGGTCCAGCCCACGCGCACGACGAAGGCGCCGCCCGCTCCCGCGGCGGGG
>SKLC01000261.1 GCA_007123425.1 Nitriliruptoraceae bacterium | reverse complement strand
TGGGCCCGCTGCTGACGGGGGCCCACGCCGCCGCGCTGGTCGCCACGGGCAGCGGCGCGGCGCCGCGCCGCACCCTGGTCTGGATGGCGGGCGGGGTGGTGCTCTGGTCGGTGGGCGCGGCCGTGCTCACGGTCCTGGGAGCGGAGTTCGTGCTCGGCCGCGGCTCGGCCATCGACCTGCCCGGCACCTGAGCCTCATCCCACGGGTGAGGGCGGCGCGTCGCACGATCCCGGCGCCATGACGCCAAGGGTCGCGTGCTCATGGCGCCGGCCCCACGGGTGGCGGCTGCGGCGGCCTGTAGCCTCGAGACGGCCCGACCACCTCAGGAGCCGACCGTGCAGCCGCCACCCCGCCCGGGCGATCTCGTCTCGCTGGATCCCTCGACCTGCGTGGAGCTGCTCGAGGCCGCGCCCTGGGTCCGGGTGGCCTTCGTCCTCGACGGGGCGCCCACGGTGCTGCCGGTCAACGTGGTGCTGCACCAGGACACGTTCTACTTCCAGACCGCCTCGGGCTCGAAGCTGGGCACGGCCGCGGCCGCCGGGCCGGTGGCTCTGCAGGCCGACGGGGGCGATCCGGCCACCCGCGAGGGCTGGAGCGTGCTGGCCCAGGGCACGGCATCGATCGTGACCGACCCCGAGCTCGAGCAGGCGCTGTGGGCGCTGCCCTTCGAGCCGTGGGCGATCCCCGACCAGGGCCACTTCTGGGTGCGCATCGAGGTCGAGGAGCTCAGCGGCCGCCGCATCCTGCGGCCATAGCCCCTGGGCCGCTCCCGGCGTGCCGGGCTCAGCCCGCGAGGCGCTCGACGATCCAGTCGACGCACGCGGTGTAGGCCGCGAGGTCGTCGCGGTCCACGGCGGGGAACATGCCGATCCGCAGCTGGTTGCGCCCCAGCTTGCGGTAGGCGTCGGTGTCGAGGATGCCGTTGGCCCGCAGCACCGCGTTGATCTCGTCCGCGCTGACCGAGTCGTCGAGATCGATCGTGGCCACCACCAGGGACCGCGCCGAGGCCTCCGACACGAACGGCGAGGCCCAGTCGCGCTCCTGCGCCCAGTCGTAGATGACCGCCGACTTCTCGCGCTGGGCCGCCACGACCCCGTCCAGCCCGCCGAACTCGTCGTTGCACCAGTCGACCTGCTCGGCCGCGAGGAAGACCGTGGACACGCTGGGGGTGTTGTAGGTCTGGTGCTTGCGGCTGTTGTCCAGCGCGGTGTGCAGGTCGAGGAAGGCGGGCACATAGCGGTCGGAGGCGCCGATGCGCTCGATGCGCTCGATCGCCGCCGGCGAGAGCAGCGCCACGGTCAGCCCGCCCTCCGAGGCCAGGCCCTTCTGCAGGCTGAAGTAGTAGGCGTCGAACTGGGTGGGGTCGACCGGCAGCCCGGCCGCCCCCGAGGTGGCGTCCACCACCACCAGCGCGTCGTCGACCCGCTCGATGAGCTGCATGACGCCGGTGGAGGTCTCGTTGTGGGTCAGCGCCTGCACGTCGGCGTCCGCGGTGGGCACCACCGCCGGGGCCTCGCCGAACTCCGCCTCGATGACCTCGGGCGTGGCCAGCCACGGCGCGCCGGCGGCGGCCTTGGCGAACTTGGAGGAGAACTCGCCGAACACGTAGTGGCGCGAGCGCTGCTCGATGAGCCCGAAGATCGCCGCGTCCCAGAAGGCGGTCGCCCCGCCCAGGGTGAGCAGCACCTCGTAGTCCTGGGGCAGATCGAACAGCTGGCGCAGCCCCTCCTGCAGCCGCCGGACCTGATCCCTGACCCGCGGCTTGCGGTGAGAGGTCCCCAGCAGGTCGTCGCCCACCTCGGCCAGGCGCGACAGGGCTGCCGCGGGCACCTTGCTGGGGCCGCAGCCGAACCGGCCGTCGCGGGGCAGCAGCTCGTCGGGGAGGATGAGGTCGGACACGAAGGCACCTCGGGATGCGGGGATGATCGACGTCGCAGGCGACGGCGCGGACTTCCGGCCCGGCGCCGGTGGCATGCGGTGACGTGGGCGTGCGGGGCGTCGACGTGGCGCCGGGGCTCGGCGACCAGTCAACCGCCCGCGGTGTGCAGCCGCCAATCGGCGGGGCCGACCGAGTCGCCCCGGGCACTGTCGCGGGCCCTGGACGGACGGGCGAGGCGTGGCGATATCCTCCGGGCGATCGTGGCATGCGCCGGCCCACCGCCGGGCAGCGCGATCCCGACGACGCACACGTCCACGCCCCCAGCCGAAGGACAGCACGTGGCCCTGGCCCAGCGCATCGCCGAGATGGAGGAGTCCCCCACCCTGGCCGTGACGGCCAAGGCCAAGGCGCTCAAGGCCGCGGGCGAGCCCGTGATCGGCTTCGGCGCCGGCGAGCCCGACTTCCCCACGCCGGACAACATCGTCGAGGCGGCGCAGCGCGCGGCCGCCGACCCCGCCAACCACCGCTACACCCCGGCCACGGGCCTGCCGGCGCTGCGCGAGGCGATCGCGACCAAGACCGCCCGCGACACCGGGCTCGAGGTCGACCCCGAGCAGGTCGTGGTCACCAACGGCGGCAAGCACGCGCTCTACAACGTCTTCATGTCGCTGATCGACCCGGGCGACGAGGTGCTGGTGCCCGCGCCCTACTGGGTCTCCTACCCCGCCCAGGTCCAGCTCGCCGGCGGCACCGTGGTGGCCGTGCCCACCGACAAGACCACCGGCTTCCGCGCCCCGGTCGACGTCCTGGAGGCGCACCGCACGGAGCGGACCAAGGCGGTGGTGTTCGTCTCGCCGTCCAACCCCACCGGCGCGATCTATCCCCGCGAGGAGGTCGAGGCGGTGGGCCGCTGGGCGGCCGAGCACGGCATCTGGGTCATCACCGACGAGATCTACGAGCACCTGGTCTACGGCGGCGCCACCGCCCACTCCCTGCCGGTCGTCGCGCCCGAGGCCGCCGAGCGCACGATCGTGGTCAACGGCGTGGCCAAGACCTACGCGATGACCGGCTGGCGCGTGGGCTGGTCGATCGCGCCCACCGAGATCACCAAGGGCATCGGCAAGCTGCAGAGCCAGATGACCTCCAACGTCGCCAACGTCGCCCAGGCTGCGGCAGTCGAGGCGCTCGTGGGCGACCAGTCGGCCGTCGCCTCGATGCGGGAGGCGTTCGACCGTCGCCGGCGGCTCGCGGTCGACAAGCTCGCCGCGATCGATGGCGTCGAGGTGGTCGAGCCCGAGGGCGCCTTCTACGTCTTCCCCAGCTTCGAGGGCGTGCTCGGACGGGAGCTCGCCGGCCGCCGCGTGGACACCACCCTCGAGCTGGCCGACGTGCTGCTCGACGAGGCGAAGGTCGCCCTGGTGCCCGGCGAGGCGTTCGGGCTGGGTGGCTACGCGCGCCTGTCCTACGCCCTGGGCGACGACGACCTCGCCGAGGGCATCGACCGGATCGCCGCGCTGCTCGCCGACGAGACCGTGGCCTCCACGGACTAGACCGCCTCCGTCACTGCCGCAGGCCGCGCACGCGCCACAGCACCAGCGGCCAGACCAGCAGCGACAGCGCCCACGCCCGCGCGGGCGGCACCTCGGCCCGCCGCAGCAGCGTCGCCGTCGACACGCCCATGCCCACCCAGACCAGCACGGCGAGCGCGAGCAGCGCGATCACGGGACCACGGACCACGAGGACACCGACCTGTCGCGG
>SKLC01000128.1 GCA_007123425.1 Nitriliruptoraceae bacterium | reverse complement strand
GACCGTGCTCGGCGGGGCGCAGGCCGCCGGGGCGGTCGGCCTCGTCGAGGTCGCGCCCGCCCTGGGGGGCCTGATCATCGGGCTGCTGCCGATGCAGCTCGCCGAGGTCGGCGGCCAGCTCCAGCGCTACCGCCGCGAGCAGCGGGAGCAGCAGGAGCACGACCGCGAGCGGGCCGGCAGCAACGGCGTGGCCGCGCTCATCCTGCTCGCGCTGCTGGGTGGCAGCGTGCTGGCCGCCCCCGCCACGGGGGCGCTGGCCGATGCGCCCGACGATCAGGACGGCGACACGGTCGAGATCGACACGCAGCGCCCCCGGTCGGCCGAGAGCGTCGAGGTGCGCCTCGCGCCCGACGGCGAGGTCGTCGACGCGCAGCTGCGCCGCCACGAGCGCGACGCCGCCGACCGCGTGCGCGAGCACCTCGAGGACATCGACGAGGCGCGGCTGCCCGTGGCCGTGCGCATCCGCTACGAGCTCGACGGCCGGGTGGTCGATGCCGATGAGCTGCGCGGCGCGACCGGCGAGGCGGCGGTGCGCATCCAGCTGCGAAACCCCACCCTCGAGCCCCGCGCGGTGACGCCGGCCGGCGGCGACGAGGACGTGGAGGTCGACCTGAGCCTGCCGATCGTCGCCGACACGGTGGTCGAGCTCGACGACGGATGGGACGACCTGCGTGCCGACACCGGCCGGCTCGCCCCGGTCGCCGACGGGGCCAGCCAGGTGCGCTGGTCCTCGGCGCTGATCGAGCCGTTCGCCAGCACCACCACCCAGGTCGAGATCCGCGGGCAGGTCGAGAACGCCACCCTGCCGCGGATCGAGATCGACGCCACGCCGGTCACCACCGGCACCAGCGACATGCTGGCGGTGCTGCGCGACTACGTGGAGGACGACAGCGTCGCCGACGCGGTCGCGGCCTTCATCGCCGAGGGCCTCGGCGACGGGCTGTCGGGCGCCGCCGAGGGCGCCGACGGGCTCGCCGACGGGCTGGCACAGGCCCGGCAGGGCGCCGGCGAGATCGGCGCGGCGCTCGAGCGCATGCAGCAGGACCTGGAGGAGGGCGTCGCCGAGCTCGAGCAGGGCCTGGCCCAGCTCGACCAGGGGCTGGCCGCCATCGCCGCCGCGCTCGCCGACGTCGAGGACGGCCTCGGACAGGTCTCGGGCGGCATCCGCGAGCTCGGTGCGGGCGTGGCCGAGGCGCAGGGCGGCGCGCAGATGCTGCGCGACGAGATCGCCGGCCCGGCCGAGGACACCGTGCGCGAGGCGTGGTCCACGCTGGCCGAGGACTTCACCACCGGCCGGATCGACCCTGCCTACGTCGACGCGATCGCCTCGGTGGGGGAGCTGCACGCGCTGCTCACGGGCGAGCTGCCGCCGCTCGACGGCCTCGAGGAGGTCCCGGTGGAGCTGCTGGAGCTCCAGGAGGGCTTCGAGCAGCTGGAGGAGCTCGCAGCGCTGCTGGAGCAGCTCGAGCAGCTCGGTCCGCTGCTGGAGCAGCTGCAGGAGCTGGGGGAGCGGCTCGAGGGCGGCCTGCCCGAGCCGGAGCTGCCCGACTGGGTCGACACCTGGGGCGAGGGGCTCGACTGCGAGCCGCTCGAAGGCCTGGGGGAGCGCATCGACCTCGTCGAGCTCGACCTGCCGGAGGTGGCCGAGCTGGTGGCGGCGTGCGAGCAGCTGCGCGACTTCGACCCGGCGTCGCTGTTCGAGGACGCCCTGCAGATCGACGAGCTCGCCGAGCTCGAACAGCTGCTGGCGGGCCTGGAGGGGCTGGAGGGACTCGAGGCGTTGGGTGACCTCGAGGCGCTCGAGGGCCTGGAACGGCTGGGTGAGCTGCTCGCCCCGCCCGGTGAGCCGGGCGACATGGACGCCTTCGGCGACCTCGCGGGCGCCGGCGCCGAGCTGGACGACTACCCGGGGCTGGCCACGAGCCTCGACGAGCTCGCCGGCGGCCTCGGCGAGGCGGCCGGGGGAGCGGACGAGCTGGCCGGCGCGGTCGACGGCATCGCCGTGGGGCTGCGCGAGATCCGCCGCGGCCTGCAGGACATGCGGGCGCTGATGAGCCAGCAGGACGCCGGCCTCGACGGCGACCCGGACGAGATGGAGGGCGGCCTCGAGGAGTTCGAGGACGCCCTGGCCCAGCTCGCCGATGGCGGTACCGAGCTCGCCGACGGCCTCGACGCGCTGGGGGAGGGCAGCGACGAGCTGCTCGAGCGGCTCGAGCGCGACCTCGAGGCGGCCAACCTCGACCTCGGCACCATCGACGCCCTCTCGGACCGCGCGTCCGAGGCGGTCGACACCGACGAGGCCGACGCCGTCGGGGGACACGACCGCTACCTGCTGGTGATGCACGAGGAGGAGACCTCCAATGCGCCGCTGGTGGCACTGACCGCGCTGGGCCTGCTGGGCCTGACCCTGGAGCTGCTGCGCCGCCGCCTGGCGGTGGCCTGACCCCCGGGAGCTGCTGCGCCGCCACCTGACGGTGGGCGAGCCCCACGCCGAGGGTGGTCGCGGTCGCGACGCATCCCGCAGCTGGCAAGCCCACTGTTCGTTATATAACGAACAGGATAGGGGGAGCGGGGCGGTCGGGGGACGGGCCTCAGCCCGTCTCGACCAGGTGCTGGAAGCGGTCGGCGGACCGGTGCAGCTGGGAGCGCACGGCGCGGCGCACGACGCTGCGGGCGACGGGGAAGAAGCGCCCGGGCTCGGCGCCCGCCTCGACGCGGAACTCGGTCCCGTCGTCCAGCGGCTCCAGCGTGCATTCGACGACGAGCGGGAACGGGTCGTCGCCGTGCCAGCCGTACCGGCGCTCCGGCTCCCACAGGTGCACGGTCTGCCGGGTGCTGGTGGTGATGCCCAGCAGCCCGCCGCGCGCGTTGATCACCCGGCCCAGCCCCGGGGGCCCCTCGGCCTCGGCGTGGGTGACCAGCGTCATCCACTCCGGGGCGCGCTCGGGCTCGGTGATCAGCTCCCAGCAGGTGGCCACCGGTGCCCGCAGGCTGCGGGACAGCTCGTACTGGATCTCCACGCCCGCCTCTGGCAGCTCGTCACCATCTGGTGGTCGAAACGCTAGCGCAGGACCGCCCGGGGCCCGGCTGTCGACGTCGCGCCCTGCGCCCGCTGGGCGCCGCCGCCGTGCGTCGACCGTCGGCAGCGTGCACGCGAGGCTCTGGCCGGCTCGGGTCCGGCGTGACTCTGTGCCGGTTGGGGGTGTCGAGTGCGGCACCGAAGGTGCGCTGGCGCGGATGGGCGGGCGGCGTTGCGCGCAGACGCTGGTGGACGCGGTCGTTGCGGCGCAGGCTCGTCCTCGATGGTCGATGGCCATCGAGATGTGAAGGAGTCGAGCCATGGCACAGGGAGCGCTGGTCATCCGCTGGGGTCCGCCGGTGCGCGGACGCGAGCAGGCCTCGCTGCAGGTCTTCAGCGAGGCCTACGAGTACTACGAGGACCTGGTGAAGAACCACCGGATCACGTCCCACCAGCCGTTCATCTGCACCGACCGCAACGGCGGGATGTGGCTGCTCAACGGCGACATGGAGCAGCTCGACGCGATCCGACGCGAGGACGACTACATGCGCCTGGTCACGCGCGCGCAGCTCATCGTCGACGACTTCTCGGTCGGCATCTGCGTGGGCGGCGACGGTGACGCCCTGACG
>SKLC01000345.1 GCA_007123425.1 Nitriliruptoraceae bacterium | reverse complement strand
GCCCCACCGCGGGCGTGTGCGGGGAGGGCTGCTCGCCGGCGTGGCCGCTCACGGGCGTGGCGCCGCGCCGGGCCGGTTGACCGGGGCGGAGGCCCGGGACCGGTTACGATATGCCGGCGTCGCTGCGGGTCCTGACCGGTCCGCGGAGCGCTCCGCCGGTGCCCGGCGCCCGAGCCGTGGGCCCTCCACCGTCTCCGCCTGCGAGTCCACCGTGTCCTCCTCCACCTCGACCGTCCCGCCGGGGCTCAAGCCGCTGGGCACCACGCCGCCCCTGCGGCAGTACCTGCGTGACGTGTGGGAGCGGCGCCAGTTCGCGTGGGCCTCGGCGATCGGCCAGCTGCGCGGCCAGCATATGGACACGGTGCTCGGCAACGTGTGGCACCTGCTCAATCCCGCGCTGCTGATCAGCATCTACTACCTGATCTTCGGGCTGATCCTCGACATCGACCGCGGCGTGGGCGACAACATCCTCGCCTTCCTCGCGATCGGGATCCTGTCCTACCAGTGGGCGCAGCGCTCGATCATCAGCTCGGCGCGCTCGATCATCGGCAACGAGGGGCTGATCCGCTCGCTGCAGTTCCCCCGCGCCCTGCTGCCGATGGGCACGCTCATCCAGGAGACGCTGGCGTTCGTGCCCGGCCTGGCCCTGATCGTCGCGCTGGTGGTCGTCACCGGGGAGGGCGTCACCCCCGAGTGGGCCCTGGTGCTGCCGATCTTCCTGCTGCAGCTGGGCTTCACCCTCGGGGCGGGCATGCTCATGGCGCGGGTCGCCGACCGCTTCCGCGACACCGTCAACTTCCTGCCCTTCGTCTTCCGGCTGGGCTTCTACGGCTCCGGGGTGATCTTCCCGGTGGACGGGCGCTTCGACTTCTTCGACACCTACCCCTGGGTCGAGTGGGTCTTCATCGCCAACCCCTTCTACGCCCTGATCAGCCTGTGGCGCGAGGCGCTGATGACCACCTACGGCGTCGACCGGGTGCCCTACCTGTGGCTCTCGGCGATCCTGTGGACCCTGGTGGCGATCGTCGTCGGCGTGGTCGTCTTCCGTCGCGGCGAGAAGGAGTACGGCCGTGGTTGAGCTGGCCACCGCCACCGACGCGGAGTGGGAGGAGGACGAGCCCGAGGAGCGCGAGCTCGGCGACGTCACCGTGCTCACGCGCGACCTCCACGTGCACTACCGGGTCCACACCGACCGGCGGCCCACGTTGCAGGAGGTCATCGCCCGCCGCGGTCGCCGCCCCGGCTACCAGGAGGTCAAGGCGGTCCAGGGCGTGGACCTCATCGCCCGCCAGGGCGAGGCGATCGGCCTGATCGGGCGCAACGGGTCGGGCAAGTCGACCCTGCTGCAGGCCATCGCCGGGCTGCTGCCGGCCTCCGAGGGCGAGGTGTACGCGCGCAGCCAGCCGGCCCTGCTGGGCGTGAGCGCCGCGCTGCAGCCGTCGGTCTCGGGCCGGCGCAACATCATCCTGGGCGGCCTGGCGCTGGGGCTGAGCCGCCAGGAGATCGAGGCGCGGGTCGACGAGATCGTGGAGTGGACCGGCCTGGAGGAGTTCGTCGACCTGCCGCTGCGCACCTACTCGTCGGGGATGCGCGCGCGGCTGCACTTCGCGATCTCGACCGCGGTCGAGCCCGAGATCCTGCTGGTCGACGAGGCGCTGTCCGTCGGCGACGAGGTGTTCAAGGAGCGCAGCAAGGAGCGGGTGGGCGAGCTGCTCGACAACGCCGGCACGGTGTTCATCTGCAGCCACTCGATGAGCACGATCCGCGACATGTGCACCCGGGTGATCTGGCTGGAGGCCGGCCGGGTGGAGATGGACGGGGACGCCAAGGACGTCGTCAAGGCCTACAAGCGGCACTACCAGCTCAGCTCGAAGAAGAAGAAAAAGAAGAAAAAGAAGAAGAAGCAGCAGCAGGCCGCGGCGCAGCAGGTCGCCGAGGAGCAGGTCGCCGACGCGCAGGCCGCCGAGGCGGCGGCCCTGACCGGGACGGGCGAGGCACCGGCCGGGGCTGGCGAGGGGTCGATTGCGGCCGACGACGGATCGGCTGGTGCGGGCGACGGACCGGCCCGTCCCGCCGACGCCCCCTCGACAGCCAGCGATGCCCCCACCCAGGACGGGGACGCGCCGGCGGAGGGCGGGGACAAGCCGGCGGCGGCGCCCGACCACGACCACGCAGAAGGACCACGACGGTGACCGACCACGACCAGCTCGCACAGACCCGTGCCCGCACGCTGACCGACGACCGCTGGACGGTCGGGGTGATCGGGCTGGGCTATGTCGGCCTGCCGATGGCCGCCACGGCCGCCGCGCGGGGACTGGACGTGGTGGGCTTCGACGTCGACGCGACCAGGGTCGCCGCGCTCAACGAGGGCCGCAGCCACGTCGGCGACGTCACCGACGCGGAGCTGGCCGCCACCCTGGACAGCGGCGCGTGCTTCACCACCGAGGAGGGACAGCTGTCGGCCGCCGACGCGCTGGTCATCGCCGTGCCCAGCCCCCTGGGACGCAACCGCCAGCCCGACATGGCCTACATCGAGGCCGCCGCCGACACCGTCGCTCGGGTGGTGCGCCCCGGGATGCTGGTCTCGCTGGAGTCCACCACCTATCCCGGCACCACCGAGGACTACCTGGTGCCCGCGATCGAGAAGGCGGGGCTGGCGCTGGACACCGACGTGTGGGTGTCGTTCTCCCCGGAGCGCGTCGACCCCGGCAACGTGAAGAAGACCGCCGACATCCCCAAGGTCCTGGGCGGGGTGACCCCCTCCTCCACGGTCGTCGCCGAGGCGGCCTACCGCCGGCTGGTCGACAACGTGCACGTGGTCTCCTCGGCCCGCGCGGCGGAGCTGACCAAGCTGCTGGAGAACACCTACCGCGCGGTCAACATCGCGATGGTCAACGAGCTGGCCCAGATCGCCGAGGTCTTCGACATCGACATCTGGGAGGTCATCGACGCGGCGGCCACCAAGCCCTTCGGGTTCCAGCCCTTCTACCCGGGCCCGGGCGTGGGCGGCCACTGCATCCCGCTCGACCCCCAGTTCCTGGCCTGGCGGGCCCGAGAGGCCAAGGTGCCCACCCGCTTCATCGACCTCGCCGAGGACGTCAACCTCCACATGCCCGAGTACGTCGTCGAGCGCATCATCGAGGTGCTCAACGACCGGGAGCGGCCGGTGAAAAACACCCGGATCCTGGGCCTGGGCATCGCCTACAAGGCCAACATCGCCGACGACCGCGAGTCGCCCGCGATGGACGTGCTCACCCGGCTGGCCGCCCGCGGCGCCGACCTGGGCGTGCTCGACCCGCACGTGCCCACCGAGCGCATCACCGCCCGCGGGCTCACGCCCGTCGAGCCCGACGCCGACCTCTCCGGCTGGACGATGGCGCTGGTGCTCACCGACCACGCCGCGGTGGACTACGCCGCCGTCGCCGACCAGGTCGAGGTGGTGTTCGACACCCGCGGCATCTACCGGCGGCTGGGGATCGAGCGCGACAACGTCGTCGCGCTGTAGCGCATGCGCGTGCTCGTGATCACGGTGGTGCACACCCCACTGGACGCCCGCATCCACCGCCGCCAGATCGGGGCGATGACCGCCGCCGGCTGGCAGGTGACCTACGCCGCGCCGTGGAGCTCGACCGGCACCCCCCGCGGCGACGCCGGCGCCGGCGTGC
>SKLC01000411.1 GCA_007123425.1 Nitriliruptoraceae bacterium | reverse complement strand
GGAGCAGGGACGCGCCCTGGTGGGCCTCGACGGGCGGGCGTCGCGCTCGGTGCTCGACCTCGGCCCTGACGACCATCCGCTCGGGCTGGTGCTGGGCAGCGAGGCCCACGGGCTCCAGCCCGGGCTGCGGGCGCGGCTCGACGGCCTCGTGGCCGTGCCGATGCGCGGTGGCGCGGAGTCGCTGAACGTCGCCGTGGCCGCGGGCGTGGCGATCTACGCCGCGGCGGTGGGCCTCGGATCCGCGCGCAGTGGCAGCCGCTAGGGTGGTCGTCCGCAAGCGTCGGGTGACGACGGACGTCGGGTGACGGGAAGTGGCGTGGACGACCAGCGCATCCTCGATCCGCACACCCTCGATGTGCTGCCGGACGCCGTGGTCGTGGTCGACGATGCCGGCCGTGTGGTCGCCCGCAACGACCGCGCCCGCGCCGTGCTGGGGCTCGCCGACGAGCACCTCGGCACGCGGCTGGACGAGGCCTGCGCGATCCAGGACGCCGCTGGCCGGGCGTGGTCGGTGCCGGCGCGGGGCGGGGACGTCGCTACGCGGCTGGCCGAGCAGCTCGTCTACGCCCACGTGCGCGGTGCCTGGCGGCCGCTGGCGGCCACCGGCCGGTGGAGCGACGCCGGGCTGGTGCTGAGCTTCCGCAGCGCGGGCCGGCGCGAGCGGCTCGACGCGGTGCGCGGCGACGTGGTGGCGACGGTGTCGCACGAGATCCGGTCGCCGCTGACCAGCGTCAAGGGCTTCACGCGCACGATGCTGGCCAAGTGGGAGCGCTTCTCCGACGAGCAGAAGCGCACGATGCTCGAGACCATCGATGCGGACGCCGACCGGGTGACGCGGCTGCTGGGCGAGCTCCTCGACGTCTCGCGCATCGACGCCGGGCGCGTGCAGCTCCACCGGCAGCCCGTCGACCTCGGCGACATCGCCGCGGAGGTGGTCGCCAAGGCCCGCCACCGCGACCTCGGCGGCACCCGCGAGGTGACCCTGGAGATCGCCGAGGATCTGCCCAAGGTCCACGCCGACGCGGACAAGCTCGAGCAGGTCGTGACCAACCTCGTGGAGAACGCGCTGCATCATGCTCCCGACGGCGACGTCCATGTGGAGGTGCGCACCGGGCAGGGCGAGCTCCACCTCGTGGTCACCGACGACGGTCCCGGGGTGCCCGCCGACCAGCAGGCGCTGGTGTTCCAGAAGTTCGGGCGGGGCCGGGAGAGCCGCAACGGCGGGACGGGCCTGGGCCTCTACATCACCCGGGGGCTGGTCGAGGCGCACGGCGGCGAGGTCTGGATCGACCCCGGCGTGACCACCGGCGCCTGCTTCCACGTGCGCCTGCCCGCGCAGGGCTAGCAGCGCCGGCTCGCGGTGTCGGCTCGGGGCGTCGGCTCCCGGCGTTCCGAGACGCTCGTCATGGCGTCTACCCTCCGGCCCGGATCAGGAGCGAGGCCGTGACCGACATCGATGATCTCCGGGCGCAGGCCCTGGCCGCGATCGAGCGGGCCGGGGACCTCGAGGAGCTCGACGAGGCGCGCGTGCGGTTCGTGGGCCGCCGCTCGGAGCTCGTCGCGGCCCAGCGCAGCCTCAAGGACCTGCCCGCCGAGCAGCGCAAGGAGCGCGGGCGGCAGCTCAACGAGCTGCGCGGCGAGCTCGAGCGCGTCGTCGAGCAGCGCCACGAGGTCCTGGCCGCCGCGGCGCTGCAGGCGCGGCTGGAGGAGGAGCGGCTCGACCTCACGCTGCCGCCCCGCCGGCTGCCGCCCGGTCGGCCCCACCTGCTCACCCAGGTGGAGCAGGAGATCGTCGACGTGTTCGTGGGGCTCGGCTACCGCGTCGCCGAGGGCCCCGAGGCCGAGGCCGGCGCCTACAACTTCGACCTGCTCAACATCCCGCCCGACCACCCCGCCCGGGCGGAGATGGACACCATCTACGTCTCCGGCTACGACGACGTGGTGCTGCGCACCCACACCTCGCCGGTGCAGACGCGCGTGCTGACCACCCAGGCGCCGCCGGTGGCGGTGGTGGTGCCCGGCCGGGTCTACCGCGCGGACACCGTGGACGCGACCCACTCGCCGGTGTTCACCCAGGTCGAGGGGCTGCTGGTCGACACCGGCATCACCATGGCCCACCTGCGGGGCACGCTGCTGGAGCTCTCCCGCTCGCTGTTCGGCGCGGATCGCGAGATCCGGCTGCGGCCCTCGTTCTTCCCGTTCACCGAGCCCAGCGCCGAGGTCGACGTCTCGTGCGGGTTCTGCGAGGCCGGCACCGTCCACGGCGCGCAGGCCGGCGTCGACGGCCAGGCGCCGGTGTGCCGTGTGTGCTCGGGCACGGGCTGGATCGAGATCCTGGGCGCGGGGATGGTCGACCCCAACGTCCTGGAGTTCTGCGGGGTCGACTCCCGGGCCCATTCCGGCTTCGCCTTCGGCATCGGCATCGAGCGCGTCGCGATGCTGCGCAACGGCGTGGCCGACATCCGCGACTTCTACGACGCCGACGTTCGCTTCCTGGCCCGCTTCTAGGGCGCGACGAGGAGCCTGAAGATCCCGTGAAGGTCCCCTACTCCTGGCTGCAGCGCCACGTCGAGGTCGAGCTGTCCCTCGACGAGCTCGTCGACGTCATGGGCCGCAACGGCCTCGAGGTCGAGGAGGTCCACCGCCCCGGCGCGGGCACCGCCGGGGTGCGCACCGCCCGCGTGCTCGAGCGCCGTCAGCACCCGGACGCCGACAAGCTGCAGGTCGTGCGGGTCACCGGCGAGGGCGGCGACGGCGAGCTCGAGGTCGTCTGCGGCGCCTGGAACTTCGAGGAGGGCGACGTCGTGGCCCACGCGCCCCCCGGCGCCTCGATCCCCGGGCTGACGCTGGAGGCCCGCGAGCTGCGCGGGGTGCGCTCCCAGGGGATGATCTGCTCCGCGCGCGAGCTCGAGCTCGGCGAGGACCATGACGGCATCCTCGTGCTGCCCACCGACACCCCGCTGGGCGTGGAGCTCACCGACCTGCTGCCCATCGGCGAGCCGGTGATCGAGGTGGCGGTCCAGCCCGACCGGGGCGACCACCTCTCCGTGCTGGGCGTGGCCCGCGAGCTGGCCGCCATCCTCGACGTGGAGCTGCACCTGCCCGAGCCGCCCGCCGCCCCGTCGGTTCCCGGCGTGCCCGTGGAGCTGCGTACCGAGGGCTGCGAGCGCTTCGCGACCATCACCATGGAGGGCGTGCGCCACGCGGCCTCGCCGCTGTGGCTGCAGCAGCGCCTGGTCCAGTGCGGCGTGCGGCCCATCGACGCCGTGGTCGACGTCACCAACTACGTGATGCTCGAGCTGGGCCAGCCCCTGCACGCCTTCGACCTCGATCGGGTCAGCGGCGAGCGGCTGACCGTGCGGGGCGCCGAGGCGGGGGAGCGGCTGGTGACCCTCGACGACCAGGAGCGCGAGCTGGTCGGCGGCGACCTCGTCATCGACGACGCGGAGGGCCCCACCAGCCTGGCCGGCGTCATGGGCGGGCGCGACAGCGAGGTGGGGCCGCAGACCACCCGGGTCCTGCTCGAGGCGGCCGTGTGGGAGCCCGCCCGCATCCGTGCGACCTCGCGGCGGCTCGGCCTGGTCAGCGAGGCCTCGCAGCGCTTCGCCCGCGGGGTGGATCCCGCGGGCGCCGAGCGGGCCGTGGCGCGCGCCGCCGAGCTGCTGGG
>SKLC01000294.1 GCA_007123425.1 Nitriliruptoraceae bacterium | reverse complement strand
GGGAGCCGACGGCGCGGGCGACGAGTCCCGGCAGCAGCCGCAGCCCGGCGACGCCACCTCGCTGGCGGAGATGACGCCCGGCCTGCACCCGCCCCGCCCGCCGCGGCGCACCGGGGTGTTCGTCGACCCCGAGGACCTCCGCGAGCACGTCGGCGGCCTGCTGCGCGCCATCCTCGGCGGCTACGAGGTCGACGCCTTCGGCAACTACACCTTCGTCCACGAGGGCGCGCGGGTCTTCGTGACCGTCGGCGCCTCCCCCATCGGCCCGCAGGTCGGGGTCTTCTCGGTCACCAACCTCGACGTGGACCTCACCCCGCAGCTGGGCTCGTTCCTGCTCACCACCAACCACCGGCTGGGCTTCGGCTCGTTCTCCTACGACCCCCAGCACAAGGCGGTGTGGCTGCGCCACGCGCTGCTGGGCACCACCCTCGACGGCCCCGAGCTGCAGGCCGCGGTGGCCGCGATCGCGTCGACCGCCGCGGCGATGGACCACGAGATCCGCGACGCCTTCGGCGGACGCACGTTCACCGAGGCGCCCTCGGAGGTCCAGCGGCGCATGGAGCCGCCGGAGCCGGCCGGCTCAGGGCCCGCCCCCGGCGGCTACCTGTGAGCACGGCCCGCCCCCGGCGGGCGCGAGGAGGACGGGACGCGCACGGCAGAGGCCACTGCACGCGGGCCGACCGCCCGCGTCAGCTGGCCCGCGCGTACTGCCGGCGCTGATAGGTGCGGCGCTGGCGCTCCGTGAGGCCACCCCACACGCCGAAGCCGATGTCGTTGTCGAGCGCGTACTGCAGGCACGGGTCCTTGACGGGGCACCGCTCGCACACGCGGATCACCGGTCGTGCCTGTGCGATCCCGCGAACGAAGAACCGGTCGGGATCCATCCCCTTGCACCGTGCGCGCTCCAGCCAGTCCGCTTCCTGCACCAGCTCGCTCCCTCCAGACGACGCCCGAAGAACCTATGGCCGCCGGGGCGCGGGGTGAATGGCACGCTCGGGGGATTGTTCGCCGCCATGCTGACTAGTCCGCCTCGGGGGCCGCCGGCCATCCGGGCCCTGGCGGGGCCGACGGGGTCCGCCCGTACGGGTACGCTCCCACCCTCAGGGCCGGCGGCCGGTGCCGGCCGTGGGCTCGGCCTGGGAGGCAGTCGGCGTGCAACCCACCGCTTCGTCGGGGCGCCTCGGTCCCCTGCTGACGCGGCTCGCCCTGCTGGTCGCGGTGGTGGTCGCCTCGGCGCTGCTGGTCGCCTCGCTCGCCCTGCCGGGCGCCCTGGCCGCCTCCGACATGCTCGACACGGTGGAGCGCGACGTCCTCGACGTGCCGCCGATGGGCGACGTGACCGCGCCCCCGCAGAACTCCTTCGTCTACGCCGCCGACGGCTCGGAGCTCGCCGAGCTCAACTTCGAGGAGAACCGGGTCCCGGTCACGCTCGACGAGGTGCCGCAGGACGTCATCAACGCGGTGCTGGCAACCGAGGACGCCGACTTCTACGACCACGGCGGGGTCGACCACGGCGCGATCGCGCGCGCGTTCCTCACCAACCTCCGGGGCGGCGGCATCGAGCAGGGCGGCTCGACCATCACCCAGCAGTACGTCAAGAACGCCTTCCTCGACGACTCGCAGACCTACCAGCGCAAGCTGCAGGAGGCGGTCTACGCGATCGAGCTCGAGCGGCGCATGACCAAGCCGGAGATCCTGGAGAGCTATCTCAACCGGACCTACTTCGGCCACGGCGTCTACGGCATCGGCACCGCCGCGGAGCGCTACTTCTCCAAGGCCCCCGACGAGCTGACGCTGGGCGAGGCGGCCACCCTCGCCGGCCTGATCCGCTCGCCCGAGCGCAACAACCCCCTCAGCAACGCCGAGAACGCACAGACGCGGCGCAACGTGGTGCTGCGCCAGATGGCCTACCACGGCTTCATCAGCGAGGATCAGGCCCGCGTCGCGAGCGAGGCGCCCCTCGGGACAGACATCTCCGAGCCCACCCCGCCGACCAACCCGTTCTGGGTCGAGTGGGTCTCACGGCTGCTGACCAACGACCGCGTCGCCGAGGGGCTGGGGTCGCAGACCGACGCGCTGACCGCGATGGGCTCCACCTTCGAGGAGCGCCGCCGGATGGTGTTCCAGTCGGGGCTGCGCATCCACACCACCCTGGACCCGGAGATGCAGGAGCAGGCCGAGGCGACGCTGCGCGACCACCTCTCCTACGAGGACCAGTCGCCCGAGGAGCTCGCGCGCGAGCCGATGGGCGCCCTGGTCAGCGTCGACCCCGAGACCGGGGGCATCAAGACCATGGCGGTCGGCCCCCAGGACTACGGCTCCTGCAGCGAGGACGACAGCTGGGTCGGCGAGGACGACGCCGGGCGGCTGCTGTGCGACCGCACCAAGCTCAACCCCGTCGCGCCCGTGGCCGGGTCCTCGATCGGCAAGCGCCAGCCCGGCTCCGCGTTCAAGCCCTTCCTCACCGCGGCCGCGCTCGAGGAGGGCATCCCCCCGACCCTGGAGATGGACGCCACGGGGCCCCACACGATCGAGAGCTGCGCCGGCGGCGACGACTGGGAGGTCCGCAACGTCGGCGGCGACGGCAACCTCGACATGTACGAGGCCATGGCCCGGTCGAGCAACGTCTACCACGCCCGCCTGATCGACGAGGTCGGCCCCGACCGCATGGCGAGCATGGCCGAGCGCCTCGGGATCAACCCGCTGGCCGACCGTGAGATCGTCTGCCCCCTGGCCCTGGGCAGCGCGAGCGTCACCCCGCTGGAGATGGCCAGCGCGTACGCGACGCTGGCCAACAGCGGCGTGCGCTGCGCCCCCTACGCGATCACCCGCATCGAGGACGCCCAGGGCAACACGCTCTGGGAGCACCGCGAGGACTGCTCGCGGGTGGTCGATCACGAGATCGCCGATCGGGTCACCGACATCCTCGAGGGACCGGTCACCAGCGGTGGCACCGCTGCCGGCGCGAACCTGGGGCAGTGGCCGACCCGGGGCAAGACGGGCAGCACCAACGACTTCGTCGACGCCTGGTTCGTGGGCTACGTCCGGCAGCTGGCCACCGCGGCCTGGGTGGGCTATCCCGGCGGCACGACCCACTTCGCCTCTCTCGAGCAGGCCCAGGCGGCCTGTCCCCAGGGCGAGGAGCTCGAGCAGCCCGCGTGCGTGGAGAGCCGCAACCTCGAGAACGTCACCATCGCCGGCCAGCACCACGCACGCGTGTACGGCGGCACGATCCCGGCGCCGCTGTGGGCGGACTACATGCGCCAGGCCGTCCAGGGGCTCTCGCCGCAGCAGTTCCCCTCGCCCCCGCCCCTGCCCACGGGCCGGGTGCCCGACCTGCTGCAGACCGAGTCGGTGAGCGAGGCCGAGAACCTCGCGGAGCAGGCCGGCTTCCGGCTCCGGACCCGCACCGTCGACCACTGGGCCTCCTCGGGGGACTTCGTGGGGCAGTCGCCCGAGGCCGGCGAGGAAGCGCCCCTGGGCAGCCGCCTCACCCTGGAGG
This sequence comes from Nitriliruptoraceae bacterium, assembly GCA_007123425.1. Lineage (GTDB taxonomy): Bacteria > Actinomycetota > Nitriliruptoria > Nitriliruptorales > Nitriliruptoraceae > SKLC01. Next base: position 166 of record SKLC01000294.1, on the reverse strand, counting down.
TCTCCAACGGGGAGGGCGAGCTGCCCGAGGTGCCCGACGTGGTGGGCCTGGCCCTCGACGCGGCGATCGATGCGCTCGAGGACGCCGGCTACGACTTCTCGATCCGCGACGTCGAGACCGCGGACGACGACGCCGTCGACCGGGTGGTCGGCCAGACGCCCGACGG
>SKLC01000055.1 GCA_007123425.1 Nitriliruptoraceae bacterium | reverse complement strand
GTCACCGAGCACCGCCGCGTGCTGGGCGGCCGCGACATGACCGGCGTGGTCGCCGGCGGTCGGGCCGCCCACGACCACCTGGTGGCCTGGCTCGAGCGGCCCGCGCGCCGGTAGCCCGCCGCATCAGCCGGTCGCGGAGCGGCCCCAGGCGCCGTCACGGCTGTCGTCGGTGGGCGTGGGCAGCTGTCGGCCGGCGACGTCGGCGTAGCGCACGATGGTCTCGCGCAGGTGCACCAGGTCGTCGTTGACCAGCGCCTGGGGCCCGTCGCAGAGCGCCACCTCCGGGCGTGGGTGCACGTCGACGATGAGACCGTCGGCGCCCACCGCGATCGCGCTGCGGATCAGCGGCATCACCAGCTCGCGCTTGCCGCCCGAGTGGGACGGGTCGATGATCACCGGCAGGTGGGTCAGCGACTGCGCCACCGGCACGGCCGAGACGTCGAGGGTGAAGCGGGTCGCGGGCTCGTAGGTGCGGATGCCCCGCTCGCACAGCACCACCTGCAGGTTGCCGGTGTGGGCGATGTACTCGGCGGCCATGATCCACTCGTCGATCGTGGCGGTCAGCCCGCGCTTGAGCAGCACCGGCTTGCCGGCCATGCCCACTTCCTTGAGCAGCTGGAAGTTCTGCATGTTGCGGGCGCCGACCTGGAGCATGTCCGCCTTGGCGGCCACGGTCTCGACGTCGGCGGTGGTCACGACCTCGGTGACGAAGGGCATGTCGAGGTCGCGGGCGACGTCGTGGATGATGTCGAGGCCCTTCTCGCCCAGGCCCTGGAAGGCGTAGGGGGAGGTGCGGGGCTTGTAGGCGCCGCCCCGCAGGATCGTCGCACCGGCTTCCTTGGCCATCCGGCAGGCGGCCTCGGTCTGGTCCTCGGTCTCGACGGCGCAGGGTCCGGCGATCAGGGTCATCGTGTCGCGACCGATGGGCACGTCGCCGACGTAGACGGTCGAGGGGCGCGGGTGGGTCTCGTTGCTCACCAGCTTGTAGGGCTTGGAGACCCGGATGACGTCCTCGACGCCGGGGAAGGCATGCAGGGGCAGCTCCGCGAACTGCGCGATGTCGCCGACGAGCCCGATGATCGTCTGGTTCTTCCCGCGGGAGACGAAGGCGTCCCCGCCGACCTCGGAGATCGCCTTGACGACCTTGTCCACGTCGGTGGAGCTGGCTTGCGATCGCATGACCACGACCATCGTGGTGTCCTCTCTCGTCACGTTCCGCTCTCCCCGGGGGACCCGGACCATCGACAAAGCCCCGGGATCCACTCCCCGGGGCTCGCGGTCTTCGGCTGGCGGTTGTCGTTCAGATGCCGACCGTGCGCGCGACCCCGGGGCCGGCAAAAAAGCCGGTCCCGAAGGTGGGCCACCAGGTCGCGCGGGTCTGCATGCCGGCCAGCGTAGCACCGCGCGCGCGACGCGCGGGCACCGGGCCGGCGCCACGGCCTAGGATCGCGTTCCGGCCGGTCGGCAGCACGGGCGTGGCCACGTGCGTTCGCGCGCTCCGCCCGGCTCGCCACCGACCACCACGTCCGCCCCGCCGGGAGGGGTCCCCCTCGTGCAGTGCCCCGAGTGCCAGGCCGACGCGGCCGAGGGCGCCCGCTTCTGCGTGCGCTGCGGTGCCACGCTGCCGACCATGGAAGCGGCCCCGCCCGACGGCGACGAGGTCCCCACCCCGCCCGATGGCGCCGACGCGCCTGCCGCGCACACGCCGCAGGACCTCGAGACCTCGGTGCTCGCCTCGCCGTCCGCGCCCGACGAGGGCACCCGCACCTGTCCGTCCTGTGGGGCGCCCAACAGCCCGCGTCGGGAGCTGTGCGGTCGCTGCGGCGCCGACCTCGAGACCGGGGTCAGCCCGCCCCGCCCCGTGGAGGCGGAGCCCAGCACCGAGCACGGGCCGGCCGAGCCCGAGAGGGAGCGGCGACGGCTGTCGCCCTGGCTGGTGGTGGCGGGGATCGTGCTCGTGGCCGCGCTCGTGGCCCTGGCGCTCACGCTGGCGGGGCTCGGGCCGCTGGCCGAGGGCGGGTCGTCGCCGGACCCGGAGTTCGACGCGGCCGCCTACGAGGGGCAGGCGGCGCCGCTGCTGCTCAGCGACATCGCCACGAGCAGCGCCCTGCCGTCGAGCGGGGGCGAGAGCTACGACGCGACGCAGATGGTCGACGACGATCCCCGGACGGCCTGGAACAGCCAGGGCTCCCAGGCAGAGGACGGCATCGGCGAGACGATCGACCTCTTCCTGGCCGAGCCCGCCTGGATCGAGCGCCTGGTCATCAACAACGGCTTCCAGCGCGATGCTGAGACCTACGCCGACAACGCCCGCATCCGCCGTGCTCAGCTGCGCCTCGACGGCGGGGAGCAGGTCACGATCCGCCTCGAGGACCTCGGCCTGCAGCGCCAGGCGATCGAGTTCCCCGAGCCGGTGCTCACCACCACGGTGCATCTCGAGGTCACCGAGGCGTTCAGCGGCGACGCCTATCCGGACCTGGCCGTCTCCGACCTCGAGCTGCACGGCTGGCCCGCCACCGGCGAGGACGTCGAGATCGCCGAGCAGCGCGCCGAGACCGACCGGGCCGCGCCCCCCACGCGCTGACGCCCGCGCCGATCAGTCCTCGTAGGCGTAGACCGTCACGGTCGCGCCCGGTGTCCGGCGCGAGCCGGGGCCCGGGTTCTGGTCGACCACCCGGCCCGGGTTGAACAGCGCGCCGAGCCCGCCGCGGCGCTCCACCTCGACCTCGAAGCCCAGCGCCTCGAGCGCGGCGAGGGCATCGTCGACGTGCTCGTCCCGCACGTTGGGGACCTCGACGGGCTCGGGGCCGTCGGAGACGACCACCTCCACGACGTCGCCGCGCACCAGCGTCGCGCCCGCCTCCACGTCCTGGCCCAGCACGTGGTCGGCGGGCGTGTCGTCGTCGTAGCTGCGCCCGTCGACCTCGAGGACGAGCCCGAGCTCCTCGAGGTGCTCGCGCGCCTGATCCAGGGGCTCGCCGCGCAGGTCGGGGACCTCGATCGGCCGCGGACCGAGGCTGACCACCAGCTCGACCTGGCTGCCCTCGTCCACGGTCCGGCCCTCGCCCGGCCGCTGGTCGGTGACGAGCCCGGCGGCCACGTCCTCGTCGTACTCCTCGGCCACCGTCGTCTCGAGCCCGGCCGCAGCCAGCTCGTCGAGGGCCTCCTGTCGCGGCAGCTCGACGACCCCGGGCACGTCGACCTGCCGGGGCCCGGCCGACAGGGTCAGCGTGATCTCGGTGCCCAGTCGCGCCTCGCCCGTCGGCGACTGCTCGAGCACGTGGCCCTCGGCGACCTCGGCGTCGTGGGGGCGCTCGTCGGCCACGTCCACCTCGAAGCCGACCTCCTCGAGCTGGGACGCCGCGGCCGCGGCCTCCGCCCCGATCACCGGCGGGATGGACGTCACCGGGGCCAGCACCCGGTCCCAGAGCAGGTAGCCGCCGACGCCCGAGGCGGCCAGCAGGCCGAGGACGAGCAGCGCCACCAGCAGCCCCCGGCGGCGCCGTCGGGGGCGGGGGGCGTCCTCCTCGACGTCCTCGAGGTCCTCGTCCTCGAGCTCGCCGGGTGCGCCGGGCGGTGGCGGGGGACGGCCGCCGTGGCGCACGACGGTGGGCGCGTGGTCGTCGTCCGCCACCATCGTGGCACCGGGGCCGCCGGCGCGCGAGGCCCTC
>SKLC01000398.1 GCA_007123425.1 Nitriliruptoraceae bacterium | reverse complement strand
TCCTCATGTTCGCCTACCCCCACGATGCGCCTAAGCCACCACCCCGGGCATCAGGCAGCTGCCCCATCTGTGCACACGCATGCGCCTTACCCACCGACGGCCTCGCGCTCGACCTCGCTCCCGAGGAGCTGCCGCCCACGACACCGCGACCCGACGAGCCGCTGCTCGAGGGACAGGACGCCCTCGACCGCATGCCGGCCACGGGTCCGCGCTTCCCGCTGCGCCGCTATGGCGCCGGCCACGGGCCGACCCCGCCGTGGGCCTACCTCAAGATCGCCTCCGGGTGTGATCGCGCCTGCACCTTCTGTGCCATCCCGTCGTTCCGCGGCCGCTTCCGCTCGCGGCCGCTCGATGAGCTGGTCGCCGAGGCCACGTGGCTGGTCGGTCAGGGGGCGCGCGAGCTGGTGCTCGTCAGCGAGAACACCACCTCCTGGGGCAAGGACCTCGACAGCGGCCGTGACGGGCAGCCCCGCCTGCTGCGTGAGCTGGCCGCCGTCGACGGCCTCGAGCGGCTGCGGCTGATGTACCTGCAGCCCGCGGAGCTGACGACCGCGCTGCTGGAGACCATCGCCGCCGAGCCCAAGGTCGCCTCCTACTTCGATCTCTCGCTGCAGCACGTGTCCGGCCCGGTCGTGCGCCGCATGGCCCGCTCCGGCGATGCCGCCCGCTTCGCCGAGCTGATCGGGCGCATCCGCGAGCTCGACCCCGACGCGGTGTTCCGCTCGAACTTCATCCTCGGCTTCCCCGGCGAGACCGAGGACGACGTGCGCGCTCTCGAGGACTTCCTCGTCGAGCAGCGCCTGGACTGGGTGGGGCTGTTCACCTACTCCAACGAGGACGGCACCCCCGCCTTCGACCTGCCCGATCAGGTCCCCGCCGAGGTCGCCGAGGAGCGCCGCGCCCGGGTCAGCGAGCTGCAGGAGCGCCTCGCCGACGAGGCCGCCCACCGCTTCGTCGGACGGCGCCTCGAGGTGACCGTGGAGGAGCGCCTGGGCGAGGACGGCCTACCGCGGGTCGACGAGGGTCCGGCCGCGCTGACGGCGGGCCGCTCCTACCGGGAGGCACCCGACACCGACGGGGAGGTCCAGCTGGTCGGGCCCGGCGGCCAGCCGGCCGACCTGCCCGTGGGGCGCACGGTCACCGCGACCGTCACCGAGGCCGTGGGGGTCGACCTCGTCGCCGTCCCGGACGGCCCCCGTGGCTGAGCGCGCCGGCAAGCCCGAGGAGCCGTGGGACCGTCTGGTGGAGCCCGCGGAGCCGGTCGACCTCGGCGAGCTGCGGGAGGGCGAGCCGCACTGGTTCAACCTCCCCAACCTGCTGACCTTCCTGCGGGCCCTGCTGGTCCCGGTGATCCTGTGGCTGCTCGCCGTCGACCGGGAGGGGGTGCCGGGCGCGGGCCTGGTCAGCGGCGACGCCGCCCGCTGGTGGGCCTTCGGCATCTTCGTGTTCGCCGCCGCGACGGACTCCGTCGACGGCTGGGTGGCGCGTCGGTGGCACGGCGTGACCCGGTGGGGCCAGCTCGCCGACCCGATCGCCGACAAGCTGCTGATCATCGGCTCCCTGGCCAGCCTCGCGCTGGTCGGCGAGCTGCCGTGGTGGGCGGTCAACGTGATCGTGGCGCGCGAGGTCGCGGTGACGCTGCTGCGCCTGCTGCTGATCAGCCGCACCGGCCTGGTGATGGCGGCCAGCGTGTGGGGCAAGGCCAAGACGCTCTCGCAGGTGGTCGCCGTCGCGGTGTTCCTGCTCCCCGACGTGCCGTCGGTGGTGCTGACGTGGCTGCTGCACCTCGCTGTCCTGCTGACCGTATGGTCCGGCATCGAGTACGCCTTCCGGGCGGGCAGACTCGCACGCGAGCAGCGGTGACGTCCCGTCCGCCCGGCACTCCGGGCCCGGGCGCGAGCACGCCGTGCGCCGGCGCGAGACGACGACCATGACGACGGAGCGACCGTGGCAGACCACGCAGGGATCATCGACGGGGTGGAGATCCGCCCGGCGGGACGCGGCCTTCGGGCCGCCATCCTGTCCATCGGCAGCGAGCTGCTGCTCGGCGAGATCAGCGACACCAACGCCACCTGGCTCTCCAAGCGGCTGGGCCACATCGGCGTCGACGTGCGCCACCACCATGCCGCGGGCGACGACCTCGACGAGCTCGTGGCCGTGCTGCGCTGGCTCGGCGACGATGTGGACGTGATCATCACCGGTGGGGGGCTCGGCCCCACCTCCGACGACCTCACGCGCGAGGCGGTGGCGGCGGCCGCCGGCGTGGAGCTCGAGCACCGTGACGAGCTCGAGGAGGCCATCATCCAGCGCTTCGCGCGGATGGGCAGCGCCCGCGTCTCGCCCTCCAACCTCCGCCAGGCACGGGTCCCGAAGGGATCCACGGCCTATGAGCCGGTGGGCACGGCCCCGGCCTTCGCGATGACGATCAGCCACCCGGAGCGCGACGCCACCACCGAGGGCGGCGCCACCCGCGTCTACTGCCTCCCGGGCGTGCCGTGGGAGCTGCAGGAGCTGTTCGTCCGCGACGTCGAGCCCGAGATCATGTCGCTGGCCGGCGAGGGCGCGACCCTCACCCGCGTGGTGCACGCGGTCGGGCTCGGCGAGTCGCGCATCGGCGAGCTGGTCGATCCCGTGGTGCGCGACGAGCCCGACGTGGAGCTCTCCTTCCTCGCCCGTGACCACGAGGTGCAGGTCCGCCTGACGGTCACCGCCGACGACCCCGATGTGGCCCGTCAGCAGTCGCAGCCGATGGTGGACAAGGTCATCGACGCGCTGGGCTCGGCGGTGGCCGGCATCGACGAGGAGGGCCTCGAGGACGCGGTGCTGCGGCTGCTCGGCGACAAGGAGCAGACCGTGGCCACGGCCGAGTCGGCCACCGCCGGCCAGATCGCCTCCCGGCTGGGTCAGGTCCCCGGGGCCTCGCACGGGCTGGTGGGCGGGATGGCGGTGTACTCCACCGAGGTCAAGCGTGACGTCCTGGGCGTCGACGCCGACGTGCTCGAGCAGCACGGGCCGGTCGCCGAGGCCACCACCCGGGAGCTGGCCCGCCGCGCACAGGCGCTGTTCGGCGCCGACTGGGGGATCGGAGTCACCGGCGTGGCCGGGCCGGCACCGCAGAACGACCAGCCGGTGGGAACCGCGTTCTGGGCGTTGGCGCACCCCGACGGGCACGTCGAGGTGCACGGCCGCCAGATCCCCGGCAGCCGCCCCCAGGTCATCGCCCGCCTGGCGACGGCGGCGCTGGACCTGCTGCGACGGCGGCTGCTGGAGGCCTGATGCGGCTCTTCGTCGCGCTGCCCGTGGCCGAGCAGGTGCGAGCGCGGCTTGTTGACGCGGTCGCGTCGTGGCGCTCGGAGGAGGTCGCGCCGGGCTGGCGCTTCACGCGGCCGGAGGGCTGGCACGTCACCCTGGCGTTCCTGGGCGACGTCGACGAGGGGCTCATCGAGCGGGCCGGCACGGTGGCCGCCGAGGCCGTCGCGCAGGCCGGAGTGGTCGAGCTGGCCCTGGGGGACGTCGACGACTTCCGGGGCCGGGTCCTGCACGTGCAGGTCCACGACCGTCCCCAGGGCATGGTCGCCGGGCTCGGTGCGCGGCTGCAGGCCGCGCTCGCGGCCGCGGGCCTGCCCGTGCAGCAGCGCGACGTCACCCCGCATCTCACGCTCGCCCGGGCCCGCC
>SKLC01000379.1 GCA_007123425.1 Nitriliruptoraceae bacterium | reverse complement strand
TCACGATCTGGCGGTGGTAGGACGGGTCGGTCAGCACCTCCTGGTAGCCGGCCATCCCGGTGTTGAACACCGCCTCGCCCAGCACCGTCCCGGCCGCGCCGATCGCGCGGCCGCGGAAGGCAGTGCCGTCCTCGAGCACCAGCAGCGCCGGGCCCGTCTGCGGCGTCACGTGGACATCGGTCACAGCGTCTCCTCCTGGGGCTGAGCGGCCGAGGCGGCCACCTGCCCGTCACGCAGCGTGAAGCGGCCCCGCAGCAGCGTGTGCACCGCCCGGCCGGTCAGCTCGCGGCCGTGGAACGGGCTGTTGCGGGACCGCGAATGCAGCCGGTCGGCGTCCACCGTCCACGTCGCCTGCGGGTCGAGCACCGCGAGGTTGGCGGGCCGTCCCGCCTCGATCGGCCCACCGTGGGCGCCCACGTCGCGCACGGCCGCCGGCCCGGTCGTCATCCGCGCGATCGCGGTCAGCGGATCGAGCAGGCCGGACGCAACCAGCTCGGTGTTGACCACCGCGAAGGCGGTCTCCAGGCCGAGCATCCCGCAGGGCGCGTGCTCCCACTCCTGGTCCTTGGTCTCCGCGGCGTGCGGCGCGTGGTCGGTGGCCACGCAGTCGATCGTGCCGTCGGCCAGCGCCGCCCGCAGCGCATGGACGTCGGCCTCGGTGCGCAGCGGCGGGTTGACCTTGAGCACCGGGTCGTAGGAGCGCACCAGCTCGTCGTCCAGCGACAGGTGGTGCGGGGTCGCCTCGGCGCTGACCCGCACGCCCTTGGCCTTGGCGGCCCGGATGATCTCCACCGACCCGGCGGTGGACACGTGCGGCACATGGAGCCGCGCACCCACGCCGGCTGCCAGGATGAGGTCGCGGGCGATCATGACCTCCTCGGCCTCGTGCGGCCAGCCCGGCAGCCCCAGGACGCTGGCGACCTCGCCCTCGTTCATCTGCGCGCCGGCGGTCAGGTCGGGATCCTCGGAGTGGTTGCAGATCACCGCGTCGAAGGCCGTGGCGTACTGCAGCGCGCGGCGGAACACCAGCGCGTCGGCGACCGGGATCCCGTCGTCGGAGAAGAAGTCGACGCGCGCCGTGGAGCGGCGCATCTCCCCCATCTCGGTCAGCTCCTCGCCGCGCAGCCCCTTGGTGATCGCGCCCACCGGGAACACGTCCGCCAGGGCGTGCTCGCGGCCGCGGCGCGCCACCAGCTCGGCGATCGCGGCGGTGTCGGTCACCGGGTCGGTGTTGGCCATGGCGCACAGCGCCGTGTAGCCGCCGGCCGCGCCCGCCGCGCTGCCCGACGCCACGTCCTCGGCGTGCTCGAACCCCGGCTCGCGCAGGTGGGTGTGCAGGTCCACCAACCCGGGGGTGACCCACAGGCCGGCGCAGTCGACCACCTCGGCGTCGCCGGCAGCCAGATCGGACCCCACCTCGGCGACCAGCCCATCGCGCACCCGCACGTCGAGATGCTGGTCGGTCCCGCTGGCCGGGTCCAGCATCCGGCCACCGGCCAGCAGCAGCTCGCCCTGGCCGCGCAGCGGCTCGGCGGCCCGCTCGTCGTGCATCCGCACCCCGTCGCTCACTGCTCCACCTCCGCACCGTCGCGGGCCTGGTCCGACGCGGCGGCGGGGGCCGGCGCGGGGTCTCGGTCGTCGTCGTTCTCGGCGCTGGCGGCAGCGCCCGCCAGCAGCAGGTACAGGCAGGCCATGCGCACCGCCGTGCCGTTGGCGACCTGCTCGGTGATCACCGCGCGGTCGGAGTCCGCGACGTCGCCGCTGATCTCGATGCCGCGGTTCATCGGGCCCGGGTGCATCACGATCGCCTCCGGCTTGAGCCTGGCCAGCCGGCTGCTGTCGATCCCCCAGGTCCGGGCGTACTCCCGCATCGAGGGCACGAACGCCCGGTGCATCCGCTCGCGCTGGACCCGCAGCAGGTAGAGCACGTCGAGGTGGGGCAGGATCTCGTCGACGTCGTGGGCCACGCGCACCCCCCACGAGTCGATCCGCGGCGGCAGCAGGGTCGGCGGCGCCACCAGCACCACCTCGGCGCCCATCAGCTGCAGCGCCTGCACCTCGCTGCGCGCCACCCGCGAGTGCAGCACGTCCCCCACGATGCCGACCTGCCGCCCGGCCAGGTCACCGAGGTGAGTGCGCATCGTGTACAGGTCGAGCAGCGCCTGGGTCGGATGCTGATGCCACCCGTCGCCGGCGTTGAGGATCGGGACGTCGAGGTAGCGCTTGAGCTGCACCGGCGCGCCGGACGAGGAGGAGCGCACCACCACCGCGTCCACCCCGAGCGCCTTGAGGGTGAGCGCGGTGTCCTTGAGCGACTCGCCCTTGGACACCGACGAGCCCTTGGCGGAGAAGTTGATCACGTCCGCCGACAGCCGCTTGGCGGCGATGTCGAAGCTGATCCGCGTGCGCGTCGAGTCCTCCATGAACAGGTTGCACACGGTCCGCCCGCGCAGCGTCGGCACCTTCTTGATGGGCCGGGCGGCGATCTCGGCCAGCCGCTCCGCGGTGTCGAGGATCGCGGTGACCTGCTCGGCGTCGAGGTCCTCGATCGAGAGCAGGTCGGTCAACGGGCGGGGCGTGGTCGCCGTGCTCATGCGCCCTCCTCCCCCGTGTCGGCTCCCTGCCCGGAGCCAGCCTCCGAGTGCACGTCGGGCGCCTGACCGTTCCCGCCGTTCTCGGCGACCACGGCGTCCTCGCCGTCCACCTCGGCCACCCGCACCGAGATCCGATCGGCCCGGGCGGTGGGCAGGTTCTTGCCCACGTGGTCCGCGCGCACCGGCAGCTCGCGGTGGCCCCGATCGACCAGCACCGCCAGCCGGATCGCCGACGGCCGTCCGACCTCGAGCACCGCCTCCATCGCGGCGCGCACCGTCCGCCCCGTGAACAGCACGTCATCGACCAGGACGACGACACGCCCATCGACGTCGACCGGGATGTCGGTGCGCCCCAGGGGCAGCGCCCCGCGCTTGGCGAGATCATCACGGTGGAGGGTCACATCGACCGCGCCGGCCGGGACCTCGACGCCCTCGATCTCACCGATGACGGTGGCCAGCCGGTGCGCCAGCGGCACCCCGCGGGTCTGGATGCCGAGCAGCACCAGGTTCTCGGCGCCCTTGTTCGCCTCGATCAGCTCGTGGGCGATGCGGCGCAGGATCCGGGCGACGTCGGCGTCGGAGAGCAGCTGCGTCATGCAGGCGCCGGGCACGTCGAGCGCGCAGGAGTGACCACGAGTTCCTCCTTGCCGGCCTCACCGGACCGTTCCTTAAAGGAGCCGGGCGCCTGTTCGGCATCCCGGGGCCGCCTCGACCGGCGACCGCCCACGAACCTAGCAGCACTCGACCTCTCGCTGCTCTCCGGCACGCGCTCCCCGCTCCCCGCCTCCCCCGCCGCTCCCCGACATGCTCGCCCTGCTGTCCTCTGACCGGGGCTTCCCGCCGCGACGCTTTCGGCACACAGTTCCGCCCAGGACTAGGACATCTTGATCATCGGTCCAATGGCTGTATTCTTCCATGCCATCTCAGGGGATGAGACACAGTGGCCCAGCCTGATCCACGAGCCATCGGGGTTTCGATGCGAGTCGTCCGCGCCCTCTCCACCGGCCTCGTAGCAATGCTGCTGCTCTCGGCCTGCGCGAACGACGACGAGCAGAACGATCCGCCGCCCATCCCCGACGACGCTGCGGAGGAGTCCAACGACG
>SKLC01000063.1 GCA_007123425.1 Nitriliruptoraceae bacterium | reverse complement strand
CTCGTGCCGCTGGCACTGGGGGCGCTGCCCCCGGCACCCGGGCTGCGGGTCGGCGAGGGCCTGGCTGGGGCGGCCGTCGCCGAGGACCGCACCGTGATCGTCGACGACTACGACCGCGATGAGCGCCGCCTGCCCGAGCGCTCCGGCCTGGGCTCGGCGATCGCGGTCCCGGTGCGGGTCGACGGCCGCCCCGCCGGGGTGGTCCTCGGCGGCCGCGAGGTCGTGCAGCCGCTGCCACCCGAGGTGGTCGAGGTCGCCGAGGTGATGGCGGGCCATCTCGGCGCAGTCCTCGAGGTCGAGCGGCGGGTGGACCGGCAGCGCGAGCTCCTCGAGCGCATGCAGGGGCTCGAGGCGATGCGCGGTCGGCTGCTCATGGAGGTCTCCGAGGAGGTCCGCGACCCGTTGACGGTAGTGCGGGGGATCTCCGAGACCCTGGTCACCCATGCCGACCGGCTGCCCGACGCCCAGCGAGAGCGGCTGCTCGCCGGCTTCGTGGAGCAGGCGCGAGCGCTGCGCGCGACGATCGACGCGCTGCTGGACTTCTCGCGGCTGCAGGCGGCCCGGCCCCTGCCGGCGCTGGGGCTGGGACGGGTCGCCGACGTGCTGCCCGAGGCCCTGGACGAGGTCACGGCGACCGGTGACCTCGACGCCGTGGTGCGTACCGACCCGGTGCTGCTCGGTCGTGCGCTGGAGGCGCTCCACACCATCGGGCCGATCACTCGGATCGAGGCCGCTGCCGGGGGCCGTCACGCGCGTCTGCGATGCACCCTGGGCCGATCGGCGGCGGCGCCGCGCTCCCGGCTCCTGCTGGGCCTGACCGAGCGACTGGTGGTCGGCGTGGGGGCCGGCTGGGCGCACGACGGCGACGTGGTCGAGCTCGTCCTTCCGCTCGAGGACACGCCGCGGGCGGAGGAGGGGCCGTGAGGCGGGCGGCCCTGCTCGACCACCCGGCCATGCAGGTCGCGCTGAGCGGCCCGGGATGGTGGCGGCTGACCGTCCTCCTCGTCGGGCTCGCCGTTCTGCCGCTGCTGCTCGTCGAGGCGCTCGGCGCGCCGGTCGAGGTGCTCTCGCTGCTGTTCGTGCTGATGATCATCGTCGTGGGGTTCAGCTATCGGGGCCGTGCGCGTGTGCCGCTGCTGGTGGCTGCCCTCGCGGCCTGGCTGGTCACGTTGTGGTGGGGCGGGCTGCGGGCGGGAGACCTGCTGGTGCTCCACGTCGGGGCCGGCATCGTGATCGCCTACAGCGTGCTCCACACCGCCGACGCGCTCGAGCGCGCGGCGGCGCGGGCGGGTGAGGCCGCGGAGGCGGCCGAGCACCGGGCAGAGCTGCTCTCCCGGATGCTCGACGTGCACACCCTGGATCGGGACGAGGTGCTGCAGGCGGTCGTCGACGGCCTCGCGGACGTGGGCTTCGCCGCGGTCTCCGTGCGGGTGCCGGCCGACGACCGGCTCGAGCTGGCGGCCGGGCGGGGGCTCCACGACCGGCTCACCGCCTCGATCGCCGCGGAGGGGCAGCTGCCCGGCCTCGCGCTGACCGGCCGGGACCTCGCGGTGGTCGACGACCCGCGGCTGCTCGCCGAGCTCGGTGTCGAGCCGGAGGCGACCTCGGCGATCGCGGTGCCGGCGGAGGTCGACGGGCTCCTCGAAGCCGTCGTGACCGCGATCGTGGTGGACGGGCCGATCCGCGATCACCAGCGGGAGGCGATCGAGCTGCTCGCGCAGCAGGCGGCGCGCGCGCTGCGGCGCTCCCGCCTGTTCGCCGTCGACGAGCACACGGTCGTCGAGCTGCAGCGCCTCGAGTCGCGGACGCAGGACTTCATCTCCACGGTCTCGCACGAGCTGCGCACGCCGCTGACCGTGGTGCAGGGGCTCGGGCGCACGCTCCACGAGCGCTGGGCGGAGCTCGACCCCGACCGTCGCCGCGACCTGCTGCGCCGCGTCGACGGCAACGCGGCCCGCTTGGCCGAGATGGTGCGCACGCTGCTGGACACCTCGGCATTCGAGGAGGGCCGGATCGCGCTCGACGAGGAGCCGATCGAGGTCCGTGAGCTCCTCGAGGGGATGCTGCACCGGCTGGCCAGCGTCACCGCCGCGCATCCGGTCCATGTCCGGCTGCCCGAGGGGCTGTGGGTCGTCGGCGACCGCTCCCTGCTGGGCACCGTGCTGGAGAACCTGCTGACCAACACCGCCAAGCACACCCCGCAGGGCACGCGGATCGACATCCACGCCGAGGTGCTCGACGACGGATGGGTCGAGGTCGAGGTCGCCGACGATGGGCCGGGCATCGCCGCGGAGGACCTCCCGCACGTGCTCGACCGCTTCTACCGCGGTGGGGATCCCGTCTCCCGCCCGGCCGGTGGCCTGGGCCTGGGCCTGGCGCTGGCCGACCAGATCCTCACGGCGCACGGCAGCCGGCTCGAGCTGCAGTCGCAGGAGGGCGAGGGCGTGCGCTTCCGCTTCCGGTTGCCACGCGCACCGGCCCCGTCGGCGGAGCGCCGCAGCTGATGCGCGACCGCAGCGGCTCTCATCGTGAGGCGTGGTCGTCCTGGCGCGCGAGCACCGCCTCGCTGTCGAGCTCGTGCCGTCGGGCGAACTGGGCGTTGAACTCCGCACCCACCAGCACGGCCAGCCCCGTCAGCCACAGCCACAGCATCCCCACGATCGGGCCGGCGAGGGGACCGTAGGCGGACTCCTCGCCGAGGACCCACGAGCCGTACAGGCGCAGTCCGCCGCTGCCGAGCAGCCAGATGGCCGTGGCGAGCAGCGCTCCCGGAAGGTCGTGGCGCCAGCGCGTGCGACCCGGCACGCCCAGGTGGTAGAGCACCGCCAGGCCCACGATCGCGACGGTGGCGGTCGCCGGCCAGTAGGCGACGCGCCACAACGGGCCCAACAACGACGCCTCGGGGCCGACCAGCTCCGCGAGCTGCTCGCCGAACCCGGGGCCGGCCAACAGCAGCGGGGCCAGCACGATCCCGGTGAGCAACGCCCCGAAGGTCAGGCCGAACCCGAGCAGCCGCTGTTGCCAGCCGGGCCGCACGCCGTGCGCGTCCGCGGCGACGGCGATGGTGTTGAGCACCACCCGCACGGCGCGCGACGCGGTCCAGACCGTCGCCACGAACGCGAACGACACCAGGCCCACGCCGCCCTCGTCGAACAGGCTGCGCAGCACCGGCTCGACGACCTGCGAGATGGTCTGCGGCGTGAGCGCGACCTGCGACACGTCGGTGGCGCGGTTGATCAGCTGCTGTCGCCAGTGGTCGCGCTCGCCCCCCAGCACGCCGGCCGTGGCGATGGTGGCCAGCACCAGCGCCGGCAGCGACAGCAGCACCCAGAAGGCGACCTCGGCCGCCAGGCCCGGAAGCCGGTGGGCCACGGAGCGGTCGACGGTGCGCACCACCAGGGCGAGCGGTGGGCGCAGGCCGCGAGGGGTCGTCTCGATGAGGCGGCGCGAAATGGGATGCACGCCGGCGAGCGTAGGGTTCCCGGGCCCTGTTCGCCCCGCCTCACGGGGCCCGCGGTCGCCGGGATCTGCTGCCACTGCTACGCTTGCACGCCGCGCGGCGGCCAGATTCGGTTCGCGCGACCCTGGAGGCTTCGCCTAGTCTGGTCTATGGCGCGGGATTGCTAATCCCGTTGGGGGCTTGACCCCCTCGAGGGTTCAAATCCCTCAGCCTCCGCCAAGCGCTGGTAGCTCAGTCCGGATAG
>SKLC01000071.1 GCA_007123425.1 Nitriliruptoraceae bacterium | reverse complement strand
CAGCGTCGTCGGTGGCCTCCGGCTCCCCGGCGGAGGCCACGGCGGCACCGGTGCCCGCCGGCGCCCCCACGAGGGCGACCGCCAGCGCGGCGGCCGCGATCACGAACGGGCTGCGGGCCCCGGGCCGTGGGACGGGCAGTGATCTGGCCATCGGCGAGTCGCTCCTCGAGGGGCTGACACGGTGCGGCCGGCGGGCGCGACCCCGAGAGGCGGGCCGCCGGCGGATCATCGGGTCGGTCTCGCCACTCGCTCCCTCCGGGCCGGCGGGCCCCTGGCCCGGCATGGCGACCGTTGGTCGGCCCGGAGATCACTGCGCCCCACTGTGCCGCGACACCGGATCCGGCATGGAGCCGTGCCGCGCCAGGAGCAGTATGACGGCTGCGTCACCGAACGCAACCACGTGCGCCCGCGCGACCGGGACCGTCGGGTCCGGACCGTGTCCAACGGGCCGGCCGCTCGTTGGGCCTCGCGTGAGCCGTCGGGCGGGGAGCGCTGCACATGCCAGACACCACCACCGGTGACCGTCGCGAGCCGGGTGGTCGGTGGTGGGCCGGCCGGGGCGTGGTCCTGGCCACCGCGCTGGCCGTCGCGCTCGCCCTGTGGCCGGCCAGCCCCGGCGCCGCGCGCCCGTCGGTCCCCGAGGTGGTGGCCGAGACGCTGGACACGGTGGTGGAGGCGAGCCGGCTCGAGCGGGCCGGTGAGCCGGTGCGCCGCTCCGAGGTCATCGAGGGGCCGCTGCGCTTCAGCGGCGTCGGGATCCGCGGCGAGGGCCCCGCGCCGCAGCTGCGCGTGCGTACCCACGACGTCGACGAGGGCTGGTCGCCGTGGGTCGAGGTCGAGATCCTCGACGAGTACGAGGGGCCCGACCCCGACTCCGCGGAGGCGCGGCGCGCGAGCCGCGCTGCGGGCGGGGACGCCTGGACCACGGAGGCGATCTGGACCGGCGAGGCCACCCACGCCCAGGTCGAGGTGGTCCGCGGCAGCCTCGACGACCTCGAGGTCACCCTCATCGACGCGATGGGCTACTCGGAGTCGCTGCTGTCCCGCCTCGGACGTGCCGCGCGCTCGCTCATGCCTGAGCCCGAGCCGGCCGACGCCGCCTCCCGCCCGTCGGTCATCCGCCGCTCCGAGTGGGGCGCCGACGAGTCGTGGCGCCGCGGGTCGCCCAGCCACGCCAACGTCCGCTTCGGGGTGCTGCACCACACGGCCACGACCAACGACTACTCCCGTGCGCAGGCCGCCGGCCAGGTCCGCAACATCTACTACTGGCACACGCGGGGCAACGGCTGGAACGACATCGGCTACAACTTCCTGGTCGACCGCTTCGGTCGCATCTACGAGGGCCGGGCCGGGGGCATGGAGCGCGGGGTGGTCGGCGCGCACGCCGCCGGCTGGAACACCGGCTCAGTGGGCGTGGCGGTCCTGGGCAACTACAACAGCGCGGCTCCCTCCAGCGACGCGCTCGACGCGACGGCGCGCCTGCTCGCCTGGCAGTACCGGGTGCACGGCATCGATCCCGACCCGAGCGCGCGGGTGCACGTCAACGGCCACCGCATCCGCACGCTCGAGGGGCACCGCAACCTGCGCTCGAGCTACATCGAGGAGTCCAACGACGCCTCGTTCGCCCGCGACTGCCCGGGCGCCAACCTCTACGCGCAGATGCCGGGCCTGCGCCGGGCCATCGCCTCCTCCGCGGGGCCGATCGCCTCGCTGGCCGACCCGGGGGCGTGGATCCCCGTGACCGGCGACTTCGACCGTGACGGGCGCGACAGCGCCGGCTGGTTCCGCCAGGGGCGATGGCGGCTGAGCGACGCGACAGGCCCGCTGGGCGGCTCCGAGGTGGTGTCGTTCAGCTTCGGGCGTGCCGGTGACCTGCCGGTGGTGGGCGACTTCGACGGCGACGGGCGTGACACCGCGGGCGTCTTCCGCGACGGCACCTGGTACCTGAGCGACTCGATGCCGCCCAGCGGGGCGGCCGAGCAGACCTTCACGTTCGGTCGCGCCGGTGACCTGCCGGTGGTGGGCGACTTCAACGGCGACGGCCGGGACACCGTCGGCGTGGTCCGTCAGGGCACGTGGCATCTGCGCCACCGGCCGGGCGGCGGCAGCGCCGACGAGCGCTTCACCTTCGGCCGTGCCGGCGATCAGCCCGTGGTCGGCAACTGGGACGGCGTGCGCGTGCCGCTGCTGCGCGCCGACGGGATCGGCGTGCGACGCGGCAGCCAGTGGCTGCTGCGCGACACGCCGGGCGGGGGCAGCGCCGACCGCGTCTTCCGCTACGGGCGGGCCGGCGACCTCGCCGTCGTCGGGGACTGGGAGGGCCTGAGCCTCGGCGGGGTCGTCAACCGGCTCCGGGACGGGGTGGGCGTCGTGCGCGGTGACACCTGGCATCTGCGCTCCAGCGGTGGCAGCGGCGCCGCCGACCGCACGCTGCGCTTCGGCCCCTGAGCCCGGTCAGGACAGCGGGTCGACGTCGAAGCTCGCGTCGGAGTAGCCGCCCTGGTTGTGGAAGCGCAGGTGCCACGTCGACCCGCGCACGATGCCGGGGGTGTCGCGCCCGTCGCGGTTCCAGTCCGACATCAGCGGGATGTCGCCGCCCAGGACGCGCCCGTAGACGAACTGGTGGTCGGAGTAGCCGCCGGTGAGCGAGTGGCGCAGGTGCCAGGTGCCCTCGCGCACGATGCCGATGGTGTCGCGGCCGTCACCGTTCCAGTCGCCGATGAGCGGCACGTCGCCCTGCGTGACGCGCCCGTAGACGAAGGAGCGGTCCGAGACGCCCCCGGCGAGGTCGTCGCGCAGGTGCCAGGTGCCGTCGCGCACGATGCCGATGGTGTCGCGGCCATCGCCGTTCCAGTCGCCGACCAGGGGCCGGTCGCCATCCGTGACCCGGCCGAAGCGGAACTCCCGCTGCGGGGCGCCGCCGGCGCGGTCGAAGCGCAGCATCCAGTCCCCGTCGCGGATGACGCCGAGGGAGCTGCGGCCGTCGCCGTTGAAGTCGCCCACAACGGGCACGTCGCCCGCCTGGCCGTACTCGACCACGTGGTCGGCGCCACCCGCCGAGTTGCTGTTGCGCAGGCGCCAGACGCCCTCGACGAACCAGCCCGGCGTGTCGCGGCCGTCGCCGTTCCAGTCGCCGCTGACCGGCACGGCGGCGCTCGCGGCCGTGGAGTAGGCGTGCGCTTGGGCGCGGATGTCGTCCATGTGGTCGTAGAGCAGCTCGCCGGGGCAGTCGCGACGGAAGCTATCCGAGGTCGACTCCGCCGTGTAGATCGGGCTGCCGCTGCTGGTGCGACGGACGTTGCGATGCCCCTCGAGGGACCGGATGCGGTGCTCGTTCGCCGCGGTGACCCCACCCGGGTCCGAGTCGATGCCGTGGACGTCGTACTTCCAGGCGATCACCCGCGCCGCGGCGTCGCGGGCGGCCTGCGGCGGCGCGGCGTCGTTGAAGTTGCCCATGATCGCCACACCGAAGGAGCCGGTGTTCCAGCCGCCGGCGTGCGCGCCCACGACGCCGAGCTCCATGCCCCCCGCGCGCCCCTCGTAGACGTTGCCGAAGCGGTCGATGAGGAAGTTGTAGCCGATGTCCTGCCAGCCGTTGCCGTGCACGTGCCAGTGCTGGATGTTGCGCACCTGTGCGGCCGCCTCGGCCTCGGAGTACCAGTTGGACGTGGCGGTGTGGTGGAGCACGCCGAAGTCCACCTCGGCGTAGCT
>SKLC01000429.1 GCA_007123425.1 Nitriliruptoraceae bacterium | reverse complement strand
TGGTCGCTGGCCTGCAGGCGCCGGGTGACCTCGTCGAAGCCGGACGAGACGACCGCGTAGGCCCGGTCGCGTGCCTCGGTCAGGCGCTCGGCGGCGCGGGCAAGCCGCTCGACCGCGCCCCGCAGCCGGCCGCTGTCGTCGTCGAGCAGCTCCGGCAGCCGCGTCGCGCTCACGTCGGCGTCCAGGCCCGCGGTCGCGAGCGTGACCACACGCCCCAGCTCCAGCGAGGCGAGCCGCTCAGCCGCGTCGTCCAGCTCGTCCAGGGCGACGGAGATGAACCGCTGCTCCCCCGCCGCGGCCAGCAGCTCGATGGTGCGCAGCCGTGCCTCGACGGCGCTCATCGCCTCGGCTTCGCGGTGGAGCAGCTCGGCGAGCTCGTCGTGCATCTGGGGGTCCTTGGTCGCCGGGACGCTCGGTGGCCGGCCCTGTCGGGCTCGTGCTCTCCCGTCGGCGGCCCTGCCGTCGGCTGAAGCGCTCGTCTGCGCGCTTTCGCGTCCGGCTGTCCCGGGGTCGGGTGTGAACGACGCGTGAAGGACCGGACACCGTCCGTGAAGGAGGTGTGAAGGTGGCTCAGCACCCGGTCGAACGGCCCCGATGCCCCGTGCAGACGACCGCAGCAGGCCTCTGGGGGCACGACGATGACGACGGAGACGATCGAGGGGCGCGACGCCACGCAGGACATCAACGAGCTCATCGAAAACCACCTCTACCTCGTCGAGCACGTCGTCCAGCAGCTGGCCGCCCGCTTCCCGCGGCACGTCGACCGCGACGAGCTGCGCGGCGCCGGCTCGGCCGGCCTGGTCGACGCCGCCCACCGCTACGAGCCCGCGACCGGCGTGCCCTTCCCCCGCTACGCCAGCATCCGCATCCGCGGCGCCATCATCGACGCCACCCGCACGCGGGACTGGGCCACGCGGCGGCTGCGGCGCGACCTGCGCGAGATCGAGGAGGCCACCTCCGGGCTCGAGGAGCGCCTGCAGCGCCGCCCCGAGGACGCCGAGGTCGCCGCCGCCATGGGCACCGACGAGCGCACCGTCCGCTCCCGCCGCGCGGCCGCGGTCACCTCCACCGTGCTCACCCTGGACCGCCCCGTGGGTGGCGAAGAGGACCGCAGCTCCCTGGGTGAGCGGCTGACCGAGCAGGACGAGGCGTGGCTGCCCGATCGGGCGCTCGAGCACAACGAGCTCGTGGGCACCCTGCGCACCGCCGTCGCCCATCTGCCGGAGCTGCTGCGCCGGGTCCTGGTCGAGCACCACTTCGAGGGTCGCCTGCTACGCGACATCGCCGACGACCTCGGGGTCACCGAAGCGCGGGCCTCGCAGCTGCGCTACGAGGCGATCCACGCCCTGCAGGCCTACTTCGCCACCAGCTTCGACGACGTGCCCGAGGTCCCCGAGGACGCGCCGGGCAAGCGCCGGCGCGCCTCCTACGTCGCCCAGGTCGCCGCGGCCACCACCTGGCGCACCCGCCTCGCCGGCGTGGCCCCCGCTCCGAGCACCAGCGTGGAGATCTCCGCCTGATGGCCCCGGTCGACGCCCCCACCGCACCGGGAGCCCGCCCCGCCGAGGCCCCCGCGGGCGAGCGCACGGGCGCCGGGGACGAGCCCGAGCTGCGCCTGGTGGGCTTCGGCCTCCCCGAGGCCGCCCGGCACCGCCTGGTCGAGGTCGGCATCGAGCCGCTGGAGGACGCAGAGCACGACGGGAGCATCTGGCTGATCTCCACCCGCATGGGGCCCGACGAGCTGCGCGAGGTCGAGCGGCGCATCCCCGACCACGACGGCCGGGTGCTGGTGCTGGCCCACACCGGCGGCGAGCGCCTGGCCGCCGACCTCGTCGCCGCCGGCGCCCACAGCATCGTCGGCGAAGGCAACGAGGAGGCGATCCTCGGCCTGGTCGACCCCAAGCAGCAGCCCACGGCGCTGCTGAGCTCCTTCGAGCGCCGCTTCGGGTCGGTCAGCGCCGGCGGACGCGGCATCGACGCCGCCACCGGCCTGCCCGACCGCCGCAGCTTCGAGCAGCGCGTGGGCACCCTGAGCGACGCCGGCGACGTGCCCCGGGTCGCGCTGTGCAAGGTGTTCTCCGACCAGTGGACCGCGTTGCAGCCCGACCCGGTCGTCGCGGTGCAGCGCCGCCGGCTGGCCACCGCCCTGGCCCACGTCGCCAGCCAGGTCCACGCGGAGCTCTACACCACCGGGCCCGGCGAGTTCGGGGTCGTGGGCCCGGGCCTGTCCACCCACGACCTCGACCGGCTCGGCGAGCAGCTGGTGGCGGCCGCCGGGATGTTCCAGCACCAGAACCTGCCGCTGCGGCTGATCATCGGCCACGCCGGCATCGAGTCCTCGTCCGACCCCGAGGAGCTGCTCCAGCTCGCCCGCCGCGCACTGGAGGTCGCCGCCGCCGACGGGGCCCGCCAGGTCCTGGGCGCCGAGGACCTGTCGATGGGCGTGTCGGTCACCACGGAGCTGGAGGCCGCGATCCGGCTGCTGGAGCAGGTCGAGCCCCTGCTTCCCGAGGGGCGCGGTCACGGTGAGCGGGTGGGGCGCATGACCGCGGGGCTGGCGCGGCGTCCGGGCTGGTCGACCGCGGCCGTGGGCCGGGCCCAGCTCGCCGCCCACCTCCACGACGCCGGCCGGGCCGGCCTGCCCACCGAGGTGATCGCCGAGACCGTCGACCTCGAGGGTGAGGCCGGCGCAGCGTGGCGCACGTTCCCGCAGCGCAGCGCCGACCTGCTGCGCCTGACCGCCGGCCGCGAGGTCGCCGCGACGGTGCTGGCCCAACGCGAGCAGTGGAACGGCGAGGGCTTCCCGCACGGCATCCGCGGCACCGAGATCCCCGAGGCCGCCCGGCTGCTGGCGGTCGCCCACGCCATCGATCAGGCGCTGGTCGTCGAGCAGCTGGGATCGAGCATGCTGGTGCAGCGGCTGCGGGAGCGGGCCGGTGCGGAGCTCGACCCGGAGATCGTCGAGCTCGTGGTGGACGACCTCACGGCGGTGCTGTCCACCCGCGCCTGACGACGTCCCGGGTCAGGGATCCGTGCGCGCGGGCCGGCGGCGCGTCAGCGCGAGGCGTCCGCGAGCCGATCGACCACGTCATCGACCGGGATGTCGCCGCCGATCAGCTCGAAGGCCGCGCCGTGGCTGCGTGGGTCCTCGAGGCAGCGCGCCATCACCGCCGCCACGTCAGCGCGGGGGATCATGCCGCGCTCCGGCAGCTGCGGGAGGCCCAGCTCGACCGCGCCGGTGGCCTCGTCGTGGGTGAGGCCCCCGGGGCGCACGACCGTCCAGTCGAGGTCGCTGCACATCAGGATGCGGTCGGCGGCGTGCTTCGCGGCGAGGTAGTGGCGGATCTTCTCGTTGCCCCGCAGCGGGTCGCCCGCGGCGATCGAGCTCAGCATCACGTAGCGCCGCACGCCGTGCTGCTGGCAGGCGTCGATGGTGCGCGCCGCGCCGTAGAGGTCCACCAGCAGCGTCTTGTCGGGCCCGGTCGACGACCCGGATCCCGCGCAGAAGGCCACGGCGTCGACGCCCTCGACGGCATGGTCGATGTCGCCCTCGAGGTCGCCGAGCACCGCCTCGGCACCCCGCTCACGCAGCTCTTCGAGCTGCTCCTCGCGGCGGGCCATCGCCCGCACCTCGTGCCCTCGTGCGAACAGCTGCTCGAGCAGGTGGCTGCCCGTCCCCCCGGTCGCTCCGATCACCAGCACCTTCATCGCATGCTCCT
>SKLC01000137.1 GCA_007123425.1 Nitriliruptoraceae bacterium | reverse complement strand
GGCGCTGCTGATGCGCTTCCACACCCAGACCGCCGGGGTGAGCCTCACCGCCCAGCAGCCGGACAACAACATCGTGCGCACGGCCGTCGAGGCGCTGGCCGGCGTGCTTGGCGGCACCCAGTCGCTGCACACCAACGCGCTCGACGAGGTGCTCGCCCTGCCCAGCGACCACGCCGCGCGGGTGGCGCTGCGCACCCAGCTCGTGCTCGCCGAGGAGACCGGGGTCACCAACGTCATCGATCCGCTCGGGGGCTCGTGGTTCGTCGAGCACCTCACCGACGAGATCGAGCGCCGAGCCGAGGAGGAGTTCGCGCGGATTCTGGAGATGTCGGACGACGGCACCGTCGCACGCGGGATCCTGCGCGGCATCGACGAGGGCTACTTCACGTCCGAGATCGCCGACGCCGCCTTCGACTTCCAGAACCGGATGGACAAGGGCCGGTTCAAGATGGTCGGGGTCAACGCCCACGTCGACGCCGACGACGAGGACGAGCTCGAGATCCTGCGCATCGGCGCCGAGGTGGAGCGCGGCCAGGTCGACCGGCTCGGGCAGGTCCGCGCCGGACGCGACGAGGCGGCGCTGACGGCCTCGCTGGAGCGCCTGCAGGCCGCTGCGACCACGGACGAGAACCTGGTGCCGCTGATCATGGAGGCCTGCCGCCAGCGGGCCACGGTCGGCGAGATCTCGCGCACCCTCCAGGAGGTCTGGGGCGGCTACCAGGAGGCGCCGCAGCTCTGAGCGTGCCCCGGCGCGCTGCACGCCCCTTGGGGTCGGCCTCCGCGCAGGGTCCAGCGCGTCCCGCCCGGTGCCTCCCGGTGGGTGGCCGATCGCACCCCGCCCGGCGGTAGCCTCGCCTCCATGCCCGTTCTGGTCACCTCCGCGCAGCGCTCCCTGCCTCGCCGGCTGGCTCGTCGCCTGCTCGACGAAGGCGGCGAGGTGCGCGCCTACGCCCACGGGGACGCGACCTCGCTGCGCGCGGCCGGCGCCATGGTCGCGACAGGCGAGGTCGACGACGAGGGGCGCCTCGAAGCCGCGATGGAGCAGGCCCACACGGTGGTCCACGTGGGGGGCGGGCTGCTCTCCCCGGACCCCGATGCGCTCGAGCGCGACGCCGACGTCGTGGCCACCGCCGCGACCAACGCCGGGGTGCAGCGCGTGATCGTGCTGTCGCTGCCCGGCGCCGCATCGGATGCGGCCGATCCGCTGCGCCGTGCCAAGGGCCGCATCGAGGAGCGCTTCGCGACGGCCGGCCCGCCCTCGATCGCCCTGCGGGTCAACTGGGTCGACACCGCCGCCATCACCGATGCCGTGCTCGCCGGCGGTCTGCTGGGCGAGGCCGAGGACGTGGTGGTCGCTCCCGTGCGCAGCGAGGACCTGCTCGAGCTGGTGGTGGCCTTCGACCGTGCGCGCTCGAGCGCCGGGGAAGGCCACCTGGTGGTCGCTGCGGACGGGCCCGAGCGGTGCACCCTGGCCGCCCACCTCCGCCGCCGTGACCCCGCCCCACACCGCCTCACCGGCCGCCGGATCCCGAGCCCCCCGGCCCTGGCGACATTGCGCGAGGCGCTGCACGGCCCCTGGGCGACCGAGGACCCGGTGGTGGTCGACGGCTGGGACTTCAGCGGCCTCGAGCCCGGCCACTGCGGTGGCGGCCCCGAGGCCTCCTCCGGGCCGAACCGGCCGTGACGGCGGCACCGCCCGATGCGGCCTTCCTCGACCTCGACGGCTGCCTGGTCGACTCGCGGTCGGCGATCAGCCACTGCCTCAACGTGGGTCTGGAGGCCGTGGGCGCCACCCCCCGGGCCGTCGATCGCCTCCACCACCTCATCGGTCCGCCGCTGCACGAGAGCTTCGTGGCGCTGCTGGCCGAGGAGGAGCTCGACCCCGCGCTGGCACCCCGCTGCGTCGCTGCCTACCGCGAGGCCTACCGCGACGTCTCCCTCACCGAGACGCGGCCGGTCCCCGGCGTTGCCGACGCGCTGTCCCGCGTGCAGGGCCATCTCCCCCTCGCCGTGGTGACCTCCAAGCCCGCTGCCTTCGCGGAGCCGATCCTGGAGGTGGTGAGGCTTGCCGGCTTCTTCGCCGCGGTGCACGCGCCGTCGCTGCACGCACGCGCCGAGCCGAAGGCCGAGACCCTGGCGCGGGCCCTGGCCGACGTGGCGCCCTCGTCACCGCGCGCGAGCACGGTGATGGTGGGCGACCGCCACCACGACGTCGATGCGGGGCGCGCCTGCGGCACGGGCACCGTGGGCGTGACGTGGGGGATCGGCGACCGCGCGGAGGTCTCCCATGCCGACGTGCTGCTGGACGAGCCGGCAGGGCTCGCCGCGCTGCTGCGGAGCCGGTAGGGCTCGCCCTACCCGCGGGCCCGGACGCCGTCGGGCCCCGGCGAGCTGCCGGGGCCCGAGGATGGTGACCGGATCAGACGTCCTCGACCGAGGGGTTGTCGAGGAACGGCATCATGTCGCGCAGCTTGCGCCCGACCTGCTCGATCTCGTGGGCGCGGCCCTCCTCGCGCTTCTGACGGAACATCGGGGCGCCCTCCTCCCACTCGGCGACGAAGCGCCGGGCGAAGGAGCCGTCCTTGATCTCGGCGAGGATCTCCTGCATCGCCTCGCGCGAGGGCTCGCCGACCACCCGGGGGCCGGACACGTAGTCGCCGTACTCGGCCGTGTCGGAGACCGAGTAGCGCATCCAGGAGATGCCGCCCTCGTACATCAGGTCCACGATGAGCTTGAGCTCGTGGAGGCACTCGAAGTAGGCGACCTCGGGCTGGTAGCCCGCCTCGGTCAGGGTCTCGAAGCCGGCCTGCACGAGGTGGCTGACACCGCCGCAGAGCACGGCCTGCTCGCCAAAGAGGTCGGTCTCGGTCTCCTCGGCGAACGTGGTCTGGATGACCCCGGCGCGCGTGAGGCCGACGCCGGCCGCGTAGGACTTGGCCAGCTCCAGCGCCGCTCCCGTGGCGTCCTGCTCGATCGCGATCAGGCCCGGGGTGCCCTGGCCCTGCTCGTAGAGGCGGCGCACGATGTGGCCGGGCGACTTCGGCGCCGCGAGGAAGACGTCGACGCCCTCGGGGACCGGCACGAGGTCGAAGTGGATGTTGAAGCCGTGCCCGAACACCAGGGCGTTGCCGGGCTCGACCGCCTCGGCCAGGCCGTTCTCCCACATGCCCTTCTGGGCCGTGTCGGGGGCCAGCACGACGATCACGTCGGCCTCGCGCGCGGCCTCGTTGGTCTCCTTGACCGTCAGGCCCTCCTCCTCGGCCTTGGCCCAGGAGCCGGAGCCCTCGCGCAGCCCCACGCGCACGTCGACGCCGGAGTCACGCAGGTTGAGCGAGTGGGCGTGGCCCTGGCTGCCATAGCCAAGCACCGCGACCTTCCTGCCCTGGATGATGGACAGGTCGGCGTCCTGCTCGTAGTAGATCGTGGCCATCTGGTGCTCCTGGAAGAGGTGTCGTCGCGGGCGCATCGACGCTGCTCGCGCACGTCGGGCGCGCGTCGACGCGAGCCTACGCCCGTCGCCCGGGGAGGAGCCAACCCGCGTCAAGCGCCTCGCCGGCGCGGCACGCCACCGGGCTCGACACCGCTGTCGCCGCGAGGTGGCCCGGCGAGGCTCACGCCACGGCGAGCAGCACCAGCAGCATCACCAGGATGGCCGCCAGCAGCACCGCGGCCGGCCGCAGGTTCGCGCGCAGCACCTCCGCCTCCCGCCCGCGCGCGCC
>SKLC01000078.1 GCA_007123425.1 Nitriliruptoraceae bacterium | reverse complement strand
CATCACGGCTCGGCTCGGCGGCGTCGCGAGCCGGGGCTCCTCGCGACCCGAAGCGAGCGGCTCCCCAGAGCGCGAGGGCGCAGGGTCCCGTGGCGCCTCGTCGAACAGTTGCGGCTCCGTCGAGCGTGAGGGCTCCCCGGTAGGCAGCGGCGTCGCGGACAGTGACGGCACGAGGGCCGGCTGCGGCTCCGCTGGGGGTGAGTGAGCAGGCGGCTGCGGGGGCTCGACGACGCGCTGCGGCTGCGCAGGGCGGACAGGAGCGGGGAGCCGCTGCGGCTCGACGACCGGCGGCGACTCGGAGCCGTCGTGGATGCGCACGACCCGTGAGCCGTCCTCCTCGAGCAGCACCCAGGGGCCGGTACGGACGTGCACCAGGCGGCCGATGCCGATCATGCGCAGCGTCTCGGAGCTGAGCCGGCCGATGGGCAGCGGCGGGAGCCGAGCGTCGATGGCGTCGTTGGACGGTGCCACGTGCAGGCTCCTGTGGCGGATGTTGCCAATGACTACCAGAATTGCGCATGTCGCGTCGCGTGTCGACCACTCGGGCCCGTCCGAAGGGTGGCATCTGACACCTTGGCTGCGGACCCGGTTCATGTCTCCGCTGCCGTGGCCGTGGATCACGCCTCGCGACGCGCAGGCTCAGCCCGTCGGCGGCGCCTCACCGCGCACGGTGCCGAGCTTGGACACGACAGCCGCCACCACGCCCACCAGGTACAGCTGGCCCAGGACCGTCTGGAGGACGGCCAGCATCCGCCCGAGATCTCCGGCGGCCGTCAGGTCGCCATAGCCCAGCGTGGCCAGCGTGACGAAGCTGAAGTACACGTAGTCGATGCTCCGCGCCTCCCCGCCCTGCGCGAAGAAGGCCGCACCGGTCACGTCGCCGACGAGCAGGTAGGCGTAGGCGAACGCCAAGCCGGCGAGCACGTAGAGGCAGAGCGCGCCGAGCACCGTGGTCATGTCGATCCGCGCTTGGCGGCGCAGGCGGTGCGCGATCGCCACCGGCGCCGCCACCACCAGCAGCAGCGCGAGCGCCGACGGTCCCCAGCGCCCTCCGAGGCCCTCCGGCACCGCGCTCACGCCACCCGCGATGACCGCGACGGTGACCAGCGTCACGCTGAGCCGCTGCAGCCGTCGCGACACCCGGGAGGCGCGGAAGATGGCGAGCACCGCGACACCCTGCGTCCCGAGGACGAGCACCCGTCCCCAGGGGCCGTCATCGGCGACCGCGAACACCACCACACACGCCAGCAGCAGCAGGAGCGCCGCTCCGTAGCGATCCCGTTCGGGCGGGACCGTCATCGACGGACGACCCCGGTGAGCGCCAGATCACCGTCGACTCGTGCGCGGATGCTCGCCCCTCTTCCTCACCCCGGCCCGGTGGGCCGAACCCTGTGACGCGAGTCGAGCAGGCACCCCGGCTCTGGCCGGTGCGATCGTCCACGCCCGCAGCGCGTCGGGTGACGCAGCCGGCCGTTGGCCGACGGGGCCCTCAGACAACCCGACGCGCCCGGAGACGGTCTCAGGCCGTCGTGTTCGACCCTCTGCAGGCAGGCGCGTACGCTGCGCTAGTGCATGTGCAAGTGTGATCGTCGGGGGTGGGCTCTGCGCGTGTCGCGCCGCCACCGCTCCACGGACGGTCATCAGGGGACGACAGACATATCTGGGGGCACGACGTGCGAAAGACTGCTTTGCTATTGACCGCAACGCTGCTGCTCGCGGCCTGCGGCGACTCACCGGGAGGCGACGACGCGGTCGCCGCCGACCCGCAGGGGTCGCTGGAGGAGGCGCTGGAGCGAGCAGCGGACTGGGACGGGGTGTCGGCCAGCCTGAGCGCCAGCGGGGACTGGCAGGCGCTGGCCGCTGCCGAGGGCGAGGAGCTGCCCGACGGCGTGGCCGACAGCCTCGACGACGGCTCGATCACGATCGCGGGCACCTTCGACGGGCCCGTGGCCTTCTCGCTCGACCTCGAGACGGACGGGGCGACGCTGCTCGGCGTGCGGTTCGTGGAGGGCGACAACCCGAGGGTCACCGTGGACCTGCCGGCGGTCCGCGACACCCTCGACGAGGAGACCGAGCGCAACCTCGACGACCTGCTCGGCATGGCCGGCATGTTCGGCCTCGGCGAGCTCGTGGACGCCTTCGAGGACGGCGAGTGGGTCGAGTTCGTCGTGCCGGAGGACGCCTGGGACGACATGACGCCCCCGGAGGACACCGAGCAGGAGGACGACGGCGAGGACCCGTTCCGCGACGTCCTCGAGGTGCTGCGCAGCGACGGCGTCGAGATCGACTACACCGGCGCCGACGAGCACGGTGACCGCCTCGAGGTGACCGTCGACCCCGCCGAGGTGGAGCGCGCGCTCGCCGAGATCGACCCGATGCTCGGCACCACCCGCGACGAGGACCTGCCCGAGTCGTTCGCGCTCGACGTCTGGATCGTCGATGGGGAGATCGCGCGGCTCGCGGCCGACCTCTCCGACCTCGACCCGGAGCTCGACGCGGGCGGTCCCCTGGTGGTCGTGATCGACCTCGAGGAGTTCACCGGGTCGGTCGACCTGCCGTCGGCAGCCACCACCCTGGACCTCGAGGAGATGTTCGGTGACGTCTTCGGGGGCATGCAGATGGACACGATGAGCGACGAGGTCGCCGTCGAGAGCATCCCCTCCGAGGAGATGCCCGAGGACGGGCTCCCGGAGGGCTTCGACGAGGAGGAGCTCGAGCGGGAGCTCATGGAAGAGCTCGGCGAGGAGTTCGGTGAGGACTTCGAGGCCGAGCTCGAGGCGGAGCTCGAAGCCGAGGCCGGTTCCTGACGACACAGCGAAGGGTGGTGGCTGTCGCCCGCCGGCAGCCACCACCCCGTCGGCCCGCCGGGCCTGATGACGTCACCGACAGACGACCCCGACGCAGGCAGGCCGTGCACGCGCGTGGCGGGCGACGTTGCCGCCGCCGTCGGTGACGCCCGGCGCGTGGATCGCGTGGCCGGCGCTCACGCGCACGTGGTTGCGGGTCAGCGTGGTTCCCAGCGCCGTGGGCGCATCGATGCGGATGCCGTCGACCGGCTCGCCGGACGCCGCCCCGAACCCGCTGCGGGTGATCCTGTTGCGCTCGATGTGCACGTTGCTGGGGGCCGGCTCCACCGTGTCGGTGGCCAGGATCCCCGCCGAGCGGCTGTTGGTGATCCGGTTGCCCCGCACGAGGATGTCGTCGTGGCCGAACTCCCGGAACTCGATCCCGACGCGGGCGTGGTGAATCCGGTTGCCGATCGCCACCGACCCGCCGCTGGCCCGACCGAAGGTGATCGCCGCGGCCGGTGACCGGTGGAAGTGGTTGTCCACGACCCGCCCGTCCCAGCCACCGAGCATCACGCCACCCTTGCGGAAGCGGTTGCGGACGACCTCCGGCGTGTTCGACTCGCTCAGCCAGACGCTGCCCCGCACCTGGTTGCCTCGCAGCGCCACGTCGTGGGCGGCATCCGCATGGACGTCGCGGAGCCGAGACCGCTCGACCGTCACCCGTCGCACCTCGAAGAGGTTGAGGATGCGATCCACCGACAGCCGCTGCAGCCGCACATCGGTGGCCAGGTGCGCGAAGACCGACGCCGTGTAGCCCTCGATGCGGCCGTTGCGGACGGTGACCTCCCTCGTCGTGACGTCGACCCCCTCGACCAGGACGCCCACATGGGTGAACGGGTCGTGGTCGGATGCGGCCTCACCGAGGTAGCGGATCGTGTTGCCCCCGAGATCGACGGTCACCCCCTCCCCGGCGACGATCAGCGCGATCTGGGACTCGCACTCGAGGTCGTGCTGCAGCGTCACCGAGGAGCTGATCACCTCGCCGCAGCCGACCTCGTCCGCTGCTGCCGCCGGCACCCCGCCCAGCAGCAGTGCCCCGACCGTCGCCGTCGCTGCGATCCTGCCCCTCGAGCCCATGGTGCCCCGCCTTCGTACGCCGACTCGTGGCCCGGCCGCATCATGGCCGGCCGCAGTCGTGACGAGTCGATCAGGTGGCCAGCGGGCCCACGGTGCGGTCCGGCACGCTGCTGCTGTGCCGCGTGACACAGACGGTCACAGGACCAGGACCGCGATCACGGCCCCGGCGACGCAGGCCGAGGCCGCCATCGTCAGCGCCTTCACGGGGCGACTGGCCTGCTGGAAGCGCTCGGTGGCCTCCTCGCCGTACTCGACCGCGCGCAGCAGCGCCGTCCGCGCCCAGCCGAACACCACCGCCAGCATCACCAGCCCAAGGGGCACCACCACGGTGACCGGGCCGGGGAAGACGATCATGGCCAGGCCCGCAGCCACCACCACGAACCCCACGGCGATCCACATCCAGCGGAACACGGTCCCGTGGCGCTCGTAGATGCCGCGAGCGTCCTCGATGCGCTCGTCGGCCCACTCGCTGGCGTCGTCGGCGATCGTCGTCTCCGCTGCCCGGGGTCACCGAGACTACGTTCCCGGGAGGCCGTGCCGGCCGTGCTCGCGCCGACGATCGGCCATCCCCGCCGGTCGGCCGCGCAGGGGACGCACAGCGCGGTCACGGCTCGAGGATCGCGCCCGGATTGAGGATCCCGCGGGGATCGAAGGTGTCCTTGATGCCGCGCATCAGCCGGAGACTGACCGGGTCGGTCATCTCCAGGAACCACGGGCGCTTGTGCCGACCGATGCCGTGCTCGCCGCTGATGGCGCCACCCAGCTCGATGCCGGCGGCCAGCAGCGCGCCCATGACCCGCTCGCGGACCTGCGGGTCGGCCTGGTGCACCGACATGTGCACGTTGCCGTCGCCGGCGTGGCCGCAGCCGACGACGAGCGACTCGTGCTGCCGGGCGATCTCGCCGACCCGGTGGACGTACTCGGGGAGCGCGGCGCGCGGCACGACCACATCGATGAGGTCGTGGAAGCCGGCCTCCTTGGCGTTGTAGAACGCCTGCTCGCGCGCGGCCACCAGCCTCGCGGCCGACTCGCCCGGCAGGACGTAGACGTCCATCGCCCCGAGCTCGTCCGCCAGCAGCTGTCCGAGCGCGAGCGTGTCCTCCTCGACGCGTACCTCGCGGTCGTCGTCGAGCTGCACGACGAGGTAGGCCAGCGCCGAGGAGCGCACCTGCTCGGGCACCCCGAGGTCGATGCCGGCCCGCTGCAGGATGCCCGCCATCGTCACCAGGTCGATGTACTCGAGGATGAGCGGGTCGAGGCCGGCCGCGAGGATCGGCGGGATGGCGGCGGTCACCTCGCTGAGCCGGGCGAACGGCGCGAGCACCGTGCGGGTGTTGGCCGGACGCCGGGAGAGCCTGAGCCAGATGCGGGTCACCAGCGCGAGCGTGCCCTCGGAGCCGATCACCAGCTGGGTGAGGTCGTAGCCCGAGGAGACCTTGACGATCTTGCCGCCGGTGCGCACCACCTCGCCTCCGGCCAGCACCAGCTCCAGGCCCAGGACGTGGTTGCGGGTCACCCCGTAGCGCACCGCGCGCATCCCGGCCGCGTTGGTCGCGATCGTGCCGCCCAGGGTCGCCGACTCCTCCCCGGGCCGGACCGGGTAGACGAGCCCGTGGGGCGCCAGCGCTTCGTCGAGCTCGCTGAGACGCACGCCGGGCTCGACGACCGCGACGCCGTTGTCGGTGTCGATCTCGAGGATGCGGCCCATCCGCTCGAAGGAGACCACCACGCCGCCGTGGTCGGGGATCGCCCCGCCCGACAGGCCGCTGCCCGCGCCCCGCGGGGTCAGCGGGATCCGTTCCCGGTCGGCGACCTCGAGGACCGCAGCGACCTCGTGGGTGGTCTCGGGCAGCAGCACCGCCTCGGGACGGTGCGCCGTGGCCGACAGTGTCTCGTCGTGGCCGTAGTCCTCGGCGATCGCGTCGCCGACCAGCAGCCGTTCCGCCGGCAAGGCCTCGCGGAACACCGCGGCCACGCTCACCTGGGCTCCTCGCTCGCAGCAGCGGTCACGACGCTAGTGGCCCTGCCGGGGCGACGGGGCCGCGGCGACGAGTGCCGGCGGTCAGCCGCCGGCGATCGAGCCCACCAGGCGCAGCGGCTCGCGCCCGCTGACGACCACCGGCGGCAGCTCGGTCGTCAGCGGCGCGTTGGAGTAGTCCTCGCCGTCGGCATAGATCCGGATCATCGCGCGGCGCCGCCCCGTCTCGCGGTCGCGAAGGGTTCCGACCAGCGGCGGATGCGCCGCCTCCAGCGCGTCGACGACCGCCGCGACCGTCACCGGCGGCGTGACCTCCACGACCGCCTCGCCGCGCAGGCGAGCCAGGTGGCGGAGCTGGTGCGGCAGCGCCACCCGGACGACGATGGCCGTGTCCGCTGCCCGGGGCCGATGTTCGCCCGGCGGCGCATGCGCCTGGCCCAGGGTGTCCTCGGTGCTCATGGTGGTCTCGCTCGTGGTCGGTGCGCGGCCCGCGTGCACGGCGCTCACGGCAGGGTCTGCGCCTCGACGGAGAGGACCCGCGGAAGGTCGTGGACGATGGGGGTCCAGTGGTCACCCTCGTCGGGCGAGACGTACACCGCTCCCCCGGTCGTTCCCAGGTAGACGCCACAGGGGTCGAGGGCGTCGACGGCGAGACAGTCCCGCAGCACGTTGACGTAGCAGTCGGCCTGCGGCAGCCCGTCGGTCAGCGGCTCCCACTGGTGGCCTCCGGTGCGCGAGCGGTAGACCCGCAGGCGCCCGTCGGGCGGGTAGTGCTGCTCGTCGCTGGTGATGGGCACGACGTAGACCGTCTCCGGGTCGTGGGCGTGCACGTCGATCGCGAATCCGAAGTCGGTGGGCAGGTCGCCGCTGATCTCGTGCCACGAGGCCCCGTCGTCGTCGGAGCGCATCACGTCCCAGTGCTTCTGCATGTAGACGACGTCGGGACGCGCGGGGTGGCGGGCCAGCTTGTGGACGCAGTGGCCCACCTCCGCCTCGGGCTCGGGCATGAAGTCGGACACCAGGCCCCGGTTGGCCAGCCGCCAGCTCTCCCCGCCGTCGTCGGTGGCCAGCACCCCGGCGGCGGAGATCGCCACCAGCATGCGCTCGGGGTCGTCGGGCCGCGGCAGGATCGTGTGCAGGCACAGCCCCCCCGCTCCCGGCGCCCAGGACGGGGCCGTCTCGTGGGTGCGCAGGCCGGTGAGCTCCGACCAGCTGTGGCCGCCATCGGTGGTGCGGAACAGGGCGGCGTCCTCGATGCCGGCGTACACCGTGTCGGGGTCGGTCGCCGAGGGCTCGAGGTGCCACACGCGTGTGAGCTCCCAGGGTCGCGAGGTGCCGTCGTAGTGCAGGTGCGTGCCGGGCTCGCCCTCGTAGGCGAAGTCGTTGCCCACCGCGTCCCAGGTCGCGCCGCCGTCGTCCGAGCGCTGGATGACCTGTCCGAACCAGCCGTTCGACTGCGAGGCGTACAGCCGGTCGGGGTCCGCCGGTGAGCCCGCCAGGTGGTAGACCTCCCAGCCGCCGAACAGCGGGCCCTCGACCTCCCAGGCCCGGCGCCCGTCGTCCGAGGTCAGCACGAACCCGCCCTTGCTGGTGCCCACGAGCACCCGTACACCACCCATCGTGGCGCTCCTCTCCCGTCGCCCGGCTGCCCACCGCCTGCGGGCAGCATGCACGAATCCGCGCCGGGCGACCAGCCCCGACTCTCACGCTGCGGGCACGTGTTACACATCCGCACATGGCGACGACGAGGTTCGGGAACCTGCGGATCCGCTTCGACGAGCGGGTCCTGCGGCCGCGCGCCTGGACGCTGGCGCAGTCCCGGTGGGCGGCGGAGCTCAGCGGCCAGGTGCCGGGCGGGCCGCTGCTGGAGCTGTTCGCCGGGGTCGGGCACATCGGGCTGGCCGCCGCGTCGATGGCCGGACGGGACCTGGTGCTCGTCGATGCCGACGCCCACGCCTGCCGGCACGCCCGCCGCAACGTCGCCGACGCGGCGCTGCCCGTGCGGGTCGACGTGCGCCACGGCTCGGTCGACGCCGTGCTCGGTCCCGGGGAGCGGTTCCCGCTGATCCTGGCCGATCCTCCCTGGGTCCCCAGCCAGGAGACCGCGCGCTACCCCGAGGACCCGGTGCCCGCCATCGACGGCGGCGCGGACGGCCTGGACGTGGCCCGCACGTGCCTCGCGGTCATGGGCCGGCATCTGGGCCCGGCGGGAGCGGCCGTCCTGCAGCTGGGCGACGAGGCGCAGGTGGCCCGCCTCGAGGACCACCTGCGTGCGCATCCCCGGATCGGGCTGCGGGTCGTGGAGGTCCGACGCGTCGAGCGGGCCAACGGGATCCTGGTCGAGCTCCGCCACGCCGGTCAGGACCCGTCGGTGGTGGGCAGGCCGGCCTGCTGCCACGCGGCCCAGCCGCCGGAGAGGTTCACCACCCGGTCGTGACCGTCGGCGGCCAGCAGGCTGGCGGCCACGCTCGAGCGGAACCCCGAGCCGCACATCGTCAGCACCGTGCGGTCGCGGGGCACCTCGTCGAGCCGCTGCGGCAGCTCCGCCCCCGTGAGCAGCTGGGCGCCCTCGGGGTGGCCGTCGCTCCACTCGGAGGGCTGGCGGACGTCGAGCACGTGGTAGCGCCCGGGATCCTCGGCCACGTCGTCGGCGGTGACCGTCGGCAGGGTGGCGACGTCGTTGACCGCGGTGCGCCACGCCATCATCCCGCCGGCGAGCCAGCCCGCGGGCCGCGGGTAGCCGATGCGCAGCAGGCTCCACGTGACCTCCTCGACGTCCTCGGGGCCGTCGAGGAGCAGCAGCACCTCGGCGTCCTCGGGCAGCACCGTGCCCGCCCAGGTCGGGAACGAGCTCCCACCCTCGACGTTGAGCGCGCCGGGCACGTGGCCGCCGGCGAACGCCTCGGGCGAGCGGGCGTCGAGGACGATGTGGCCCGCGTCGCGCGCCGCGGCGAACTCGTCGACGGTGAGCGCCGGCGGCGGGTCCACCGCGCCGAGCGGCTCGACGCCCTGCTGGTTCCGTGCGCGCATCCGGACCCAGTAGGGCGGCACGGCGGGCAGGCCGTCGAGGTCGAGGCAGCGGCGCACGAACCCGTCGGTGTCCTCGACCTCGCGCAGGATCTCGTTGGTCTCCCGCTCGAAGCCCACCGAGGTCACCAGCCGTGAGCCGATCGAGCCGCCGCACAGCGAGCCCGCGACGTGGGTGGGATAGACGAGCACGTGGTCGGGCAGCGCCAGCAGCCGGGTCTGGATCGTCTGGCAGAACTGTCGGGCCGCCGCGTCCACCTCGTCGTCGTCGCCGAGCAGGTCGGGGCGGGCCAGGTCGCCGACGAGCAGCGCGCCGCCCGAGAGCAGCGCGGCGGGGACCTCGGTGTCCTGCTCACCGTCGTAGAGCAGGAAGCTGACGTGCTCGGGGGTGTGGCCCGGCGTGTGCAGCACCTCGACGCCGACCTCGCCGAGCGCGAAGCGCTGCCCGTCGTCCACGGCGTCGTGGTCGTAGCCGAGCCGGGCGTGGGCGCTGCCCAGCGCGGTCGCGCCGGTGCGGGCCACCAGCTCGCTCAGGCCCGAGAGGTAGTCGTTGTGCTGGTGGGTGTCGGCGACCCAGCGGATGCGCCAGCCCTCGTCGCGCGCGACCTCGAGGTAGGGGCGCACGTCACGCTGGGGATCGACCACCAGGGCCTCCCCCGAGTCGTCGGAGCCGATCACGTAGGAGGCGTGCCCCAGGCTCTCCAGGTGCAGCTGCTCGATCTTCACGGGTGGCGCCTTTCGCGGGCTCGCGTCCTCACCGACCGACCATAACGTCCGGACATATCCGGACCACGGGCCTTCGACGGGGTCCAGCCGCACCGGGCGCGGCGTGCGGGCCGTCGGGCCGTGAGGAGGCCCTGCGAGGGCGGCTACGGTCGTGGCGGGGGCCACGAGCTCGTGCCACGAGCCCGTGCCGCGACCCCGAGCACGGCCGACGCCGAGGTGGCACCCATGCCCGACGCGCCCGTGATCCGCATCACCGCGGACGGGCTCGAGCTGCCCGGGACGCTGCGCCTGCCCGTCGACACCCGGGGGCTGGTGCTGTTCGCGCACGGCAGCGGCAGCAGCCGCCACAGCCCCCGCAACGTCGCCGTCGCCGACCACCTCAACGCCGCCGGGCTGGGCACGCTGCTGTTCGA
Source organism: Nitriliruptoraceae bacterium (assembly GCA_007123425.1). Lineage (GTDB taxonomy): Bacteria > Actinomycetota > Nitriliruptoria > Nitriliruptorales > Nitriliruptoraceae > SKLC01. The sequence continues at coordinate 3,164 of SKLC01000078.1, read as the reverse complement.
CCTGCTCACCCCGAGCGAGGCCGACGACCGTGCCCGGGTGTTCGACATCGAGCTGCTGGCCGCCCGCCTGGCCGCAGCGACCAGCTGGGTCCGCGAGCGCACCGACCTGGCCGCGATGCCCGTGGGCTACTTCGGAGCGAGCACGGGCGCCGCCGCCGCGCTACGGGCGGCCGCCATGCGCGACGACATCGGCGCGGTCGTCTCCCGCGGCGGGCGTCCGGACCTCGCGATGGAGCACCTGGGGGACGTCGCGGCGCCCACGCTGCTGATCGTGGGCTCCCGCGACCCGCAGGTGCTCGAGCTCAACGAGCGGGCACGACGGCGCCTGACCACCACGAGCGATCTGGCGGTCGTGCGCGGCGCCACCCACCTGTTCGAGGAGCCGGGCGCCCTCGACGAGGTCGCCGACCTCGCCCGCGCCTGGCTGCTGCGCCACCTCGCCGGGCCCGTGACGGCCCCCTGACGTCGACGGGCTCCGCGGCGCGCCACCGGGCCGGGGTCGTCCCCGGTGCCCTCATCCCCCGGCCGGCGCCCAGCGGGCCCAGGGGGCCGCCTGCTCGAACAGGGCAGCCAGCCGCAGCACCACCTCGTCGGCGTGCCGCCGGCCCATGATCTGCAGCCCGACGGGCAGGCCGTCGGCGGTCACCCCGGCCGGCACCGAGCACGCGGGCCCGGCGGTCAGGTTCGACAGCATCGTGAACGGCGTGGCCATGGCCGGCTCCACGGTCCGGCCCGCGATCCGGTCGGGCGGAGGCCCCTCGGCGGCGAACGCGGGCACCGCGGTCGTGGGGGTCAGCCACACGTCCACGTCCTCGAACATCGCCGCGGTGGCCTCCTGCAGCTCCTGGCGCCGCTGCAGCGTCCGCGCGTACTTGGGCACGGGATACTCCTCGGTGATCTCCAGCACCCGACGCACGAAGATCGTGACGTCGTCCGCGCCCGCCGGCCACATGCCGGCCTCGAGGTCGAGCCACAGGTCGACCGCGCCCGCCGACATCCACGTGGCCACGGGATCGGGCAGCGCGACCTCGCGCTCCACGCGGCGCAGACCGGCGGTCGCCACCAGCGTCTCGGCGCCCGCCCGGGCCAGCTCCTCGACCTCCGGGTCGACCACCGCGAAGCCCAGATCGCTCGACCACGCCGCGGTCAGCCCCGCCACGTCCAGCGACGCGACGGCCTGCTCGTAGGCGACCCCCGACGGCGGCAGGCTGAGCCGGTCGCGGTCGTGCGGGCCGGCGGTGACGTCGAGGTGCCGGGCGGCGTCGGCCACGGTCGTGGTCACCACACCCGGGACCGAGGTCTGCGACGCCTGGGCGGCGGCCTGGGGGATGCGCCCGAGGCTGGGCTTGTGGCCCACCAGACCGCAGAACGCGGCGGGGATGCGGGTCGAGCCTCCCCCGTCGCTGGCGGTGGCCATGGGCACCATCCCGCCGGCCACGGCCGCGGCCGACCCGCCGGAGGACCCGCCGGGCGTGCGCGTCTCGTCCCACGGGCTGCGGGTGGCGCCGGTCGCCTTGGAGGCGGTGAAGTTCAGCGTGCCGAACTCGGGCGTGGCGGTCTTGCCCAGCGGCACGGCGCCGGCGGCGCGCAGCCGGGCGACGTGGAGCGAGTCGCGGGCGACGGGCGGATGCTGGGCGTAGAGCAGCGAGCCGTGCCCGGTCGGCAGGCCCGCGCAGTCCTCGAGGTCCTTGACGCCGATGGGCACGCCGGCCAGCGGGCCGGGGTCGCCGCCGCGGGCCACGACCGCATCGACCTCCTCGGCCGCCCGCAGCGCGAGCTCCTCGTCGACCACCACCCACGCGTTGCAGCGCTCGTCCCCGGCGGCGACGTCCGCCAGCGCCTGCTCGGCCACCTCGACGGCGCTGCGCTCGCCGCCGCGGACCGCCGTGGCCACCTCGATCGCGCTCTGCCGCATCGGATCGCACTCCCTCGCCGTCCGCCGCGGACGCTAGTCCCTGCCGCGCGCGTCCGGGCCCTACGCTGCCACCAGGATCAGGAGTTGGCCGTTCATGCAGGTGCTGTTCGTCGCTGCGCTCGCCGAGGAGGCCGAGGCCCTGGCCTCCAGGGCCGAGGTGCTCCACGTCGGCGTCGGCAAGGTCCAGGCGGCCACGGCCCTGGCACGGCATCTGGCCCACCTCGACCGGCGGCCGGACCTCGTGGTCAACATCGGCACGGCCGGCGGGCTGGGCGAGCAGCAGCTGGGCGAGGTGCACGAGGTCTCGCGCGTCCACCAGCACGACTTCGACCACGAGGGGCTGGCCGCCTTCGTCGGTCGGCCGCTGCCCGGCGGGCCGATCGAGCTGCCGGGCCCGTCGGACGCACGGGCGCACCTGGCCACCGGCGATCGGGTGATCCTGCGGCGCAGCGACCGTGATGCGCTGGCGGCCCAGGCCGATCTCGTGGACATGGAGGGCTACGCGGTCGCGGCCACCTGCCGAGCGCTGGGGGTCCCGGTGTGGCTGGTCAAGGCGGTGTCCGACGCTGCGGACGACGAGGCCCGGATGACCTTCCACCAGACCCTGCGGCTGTGCTCGACGCGCCTGGCCGCGTGGGCGGACCAGCGCGGGCTGCTGGGGTGAGCGGCCCGGCGTGCACGGCCGACCAGCGTCCTCGTCCCCGGTGAGCCCGCGTGGGCGCAGCGGCTGGGGGCGCTCCGGCGCGCTGCTGCTCGTGCTGCTCGTGCTCGTCGGTCTGCTGGTGGGGCCGCTGCGGCTGCGGATGGTGGCGCTGGTGACCATGGCCGACGCGCTGGACCTGCCGGTGGTGCGGCCGGCCGCCGCCGAGGTGGAGCGCGAGCCCACGCGCCTCGGCGGCGTGCCCGGCGACCTCTACGACGCGGGGCCCGGGACGAGCGCCGTGGTGCTGGTGCCGGGAGCGGCGCCGCAGGGCATCGAGGACCCACGCATCGTGGCCCTGGCCGAGGCGGTGGCACGGGCCGACCGCACGGTCTTCGTCCCCGAGCTGGAGGTCTACCGCCAGGACCTGGTCACCGAGGACGTCGAGCGCCTGGTCGCCGTGGTGCGCGCGCTTGGCGAGGAGCGCGACGGCGCGACCACGCTCGTGGGCGCGTCGTTCGGGGGCTCGCTGGGGCTGCTGGCCGCCGCCGACGAGCGGGCCGCCGAGCATCTGGCGCTGGTGGCGACCTTCGGCGCCTACGCCGACCT